>NYZR01000013.1 GCA_002687255.1 Candidatus Pacearchaeota archaeon
GGCGAGACGCTGGGCGCGTGGGCGTTGACCGAGCCGGCGGCCGGCAGCGACGCGGGCGCCACCCGCACCACGGCCGCTCGTGACGGCGAGACGTGGGTGCTGAACGGCGTCAAGACCTTCACGACGCATGGCGGCCTCGGAGGCGTGATGGTGGTCGTGGCGGTGATCTTTCTGGTGTTCTTAGGGATTAGTTTAAGGAATCCTGTGGTTGAAGTGGGGAAGGAGAGTCGAGAGGTGCAGATGTTCTTGAGTTCTTTGCTGGATATAAGTTCGGATTGTGCTTTGGGCTTTGAGCCGAATTTTGCTGATGTGGATACGTTGATTAGTGAGTGTCATCAGAGTAGTGGGAAGAAGTGCGTGGATGATCGGAGGGTTTGCGATATTGCTGAGGAGGTTGTTGGTGCTGCTCTAAAACAGGGTTGGCATGTGGGGAATGCAAGTGTGTTGAAAGGGTATGAGTTCGTGGTGGTGTATGCTACTAATGGGTCTGAGGATGTTTCTGTTTTGGGTGTTTCTGAGGGGAATTGTGTTGGTGAAAAGAGTGGGGCGAGCACGGTTCGGCCGGCGTTTCCGGGGACTTTAGTGACGAAGATGGAGCTTTGCTATTGAGGACGTGGTTAGATTTTTAGGTGGATGTTGATGCTGTCTACTACTACGACCGGTTTCAGGCGTTCTCGGTTCCCCGTTTTCTCGGCGATCATGTCGATGAAGCCGAATCTGTCCAGTAATTTGATGTCCTGAGAGACGGATTTGAAGTCTCTTTTGAGGATTTTGGCGAGTTCGTAGATGGATCCTGGTTTTTTTACCTTGATGACATGTAGCATGCGGGCTTTTTCGTTGTTGAGGAGTCTTCTGAGAGCTGTGAGGCCTTCGAAATCATAATCTTTCTTCTCTCCTGCAAATCTTTTGAAGATCACATTGAATGATCCCTCTTTGTCGACGATAAAAATTTCTCTGATCTTTGTTTTTGGTGCCATGATATATATGGGGTTGTCCATACCTTATATACCTTTTGGTTCTTATGGGAATGGGGGGGTTTTTTAGCCCCATATTTCTTTTTATCTGGTTGAGAATACCCCACATGGTGGAATTGCGTCCTTTGTTGTGTTCCCTTAGGCTTGTTTTCACTGCTAGTGACACCGGAAGCTTTATAAACTGGAATATAGCTTTCCTCAGTAAAGGGTGTTATTTAGGGGTTAATTGGGCAAAGCTTTTTAAAGGGATATTTTCTCGTGTATATACTCTTACAGTTAAGCTGTATGACAGGTGGCTGTATACACCACTTCCTCTATGAGGCGCCCTTCGGCGGTCAAAGAGCTGAAAACTGAAAGGGGGTTTAATATAATGAAAAAATATGTTTATCGGATTGCGTCTGTTGTCGCGAGTGCGGCCCTTCTAGGTTCTACTGCAGCTTTGGCTGCCGCAGCAAGTTACCCAGCTCCTTTCGTTCAGAATGGTGCTGCTGATGTTGCTGTTGTTTGGGGTGCAAATGCTGCACCTACTGATTTAGTAGCAGTGGCTGACATTACGTCTCACTTGCAGGCTGAGCTTGCTTCACAGACAGCAACCGGTGGCGGTACTGGTCCCTCCAGTGTATCTGGTGGTGATTTCGTTCAACTTTCTAAGTCGAGCGATAACATCAACCTGAGAGATAACGTGAACACCGTATTCGGTGCGACGGTCGATGATGAAGACCTGGGCACGTTGCTCGCAGATGGGACGTACCGTAACGACGAAAACACTGAGTTCGATTTCGAACAAAAGATTAGCCTTGGTACGAATTTGATTTTGAGCTTCTTTGCTGACTCGGACCACAATAGTAAGGAACCATCCGTTGGTTTCAACCTGAGCTCTAACGTTCATGTGTTGAACTATTCTGTTGATTTCCTAACTGATGCTGAGTCTGATGTGAGCGGCGGAGATCTTGTTGATATTGAGACGACTGATCTTACCATTCTAGGTAAGACCTACTACGTTCTTGACTTTGACAACTCTACGTTGAAGCTTACCCTTTTGGATTCTGCTGCCAAGCTAAATCTTGTTGAGGGTGCATCCGAAACTGTTTCCTTTAACGGAAAGAGTTACGATGTTAGTATTAACTTCGTAGGATCTGCTACTCAAACAAGAATTAACGTGGACGGCGAAATCACTAACACACTAAATGTTGGTGAGACTTACCGACTGAGCGATGGAACGTATGTGGGTGTCAGAGATATCCTATACGACTCCAAAGACAGTGGCGTGAGCAAAGTTGACGTGAGCCTTGGTTCTGGTAAAGTAGAGATTGAGAACGCAGTGGACATCCAGTTGAATGATGAAACCATTAGTGGTGTTTCTGGGTTCGTTGCACGAGGCTCCGTAACAGGAGGTAAAGAGACCATTGATAAAATCCAAATTGAATGGAATACCGATGAAGAAGAGTTTGTTTCCCCAGGAAGCGACTTGACCTTCCCCGGCTTTGGTGCTGTAAAGCTCTCCATGGGAGAGTTTGTGCGACCTACACAGGAAGTTATTGAAATCACGAATGATGGAACTGACTCTATGGAGTTGAAGGTTCCTATCAAAGACGGAACAGTAACAATTCCACTTCTTGGTGCTAACTCGACAGGTGAATACGTCCGAATTGGTGGCGACGCAGCCGATCAAATCCTGAGAACTAAATCAGATGATCGAGCTAACTTGATCTTTAATATCTCTGCCTCAGGCAGTAGTAATAAGGACAAGTATTTTGTTGCTTCCTATAACACATCCCGTGACGCAGAGTCTTATCTCTTGCGAGCGAGTGTTGTGGTAAAGGACGGTAAAAACAAGACCACGGTTCAAAAGAACGTCGGTGGGACTTGGGTTGATACCTGTACTGATAAGTCCAACGGAGATAGTTGTAGTATCGGAAACGTAGAGTTAACAATTAACGATGTGTATAAGCTGAGTGATGACAAATATGTCAACTTCACCGCTGGTACCAATGTTGATTTCAACACCTTATTTACGAAGGAAGGTTTGGCTATTCACTTGCCTTATGAAGTGAACGGCTCTGGCTTGCTTGGTGGTGTTGGTACAATTAACTTTACACAAGGATCTGCTGTTGCAGGTCACAGTTCTGACACGTTCGATCTTACCTTCGTTGAGGAGGATAAGGACGGAAATGTTGGTGCTGGTAACCGATTCAACGTCACGTTGAATGATCAGTCTGACGGCGATGTCGAAGTAAGCGCAATTGTTCCAGGTTCTGACACACACAAGGAGATAGATGACGACAACAATGTTGTTGCCCTAGTTCAATCTGATCTCGCATCTCAGATGCGAAGGATTGGAGATTCTAGCTCCCAGCGACAAGCAGAAGTTACTTACTACGGTGAGGAAACTTATGCTGACGTCTTTTTGACTGCAGTTGGTGCCAACGTAGTTGGTGGCGGCGGTAGTGGAGGCGGTTCTGTCCTTGGGTCAGTCTCTGTTTCAGATGCTGAAGTTGCTTCTGTTGCAGGTAAGAACTTGATTGTCGTTGGTGGTAGCTGTGTGAACAGTGTAGCTGCAGATTTGGTTGGCGGTGCTCTATGTGGTGCTGACTGGGAAGCTGCTACGGGTGTTGGCGCAGGTCAGTATTTGATTCAAACGTTCTCCCGAAGTGGGGGCAACGTTGCTACTCTTGTAGCAGGATACAATGCTGGTGATACTACGAACGCTGCTAAATACGCTACTACCCAGACGGTTGATACGTCTGTAGGTAAGAAGTATGTCGGTACGACTGCCACAACTGCAAGCATGGTTGCTTAATCTACCTTAATGGGGCTTTTGCCCCTTTTTTCTTTTTTTTCTTTTTTCTTTCTTTTCTCTCTCGGTTGAGGGAATGTTTTTATAGCCGTTCTTTCTTGGTGCTTGTATGAGAGCAGTTGGCACAGAAGCGCAGCTTGATCGGAGTAGAAAGCGGAATGGGATTATTATTAGTGTGTTGATGTTAGTGTTGTTGGTGGCTAGCTCTGTTGGGTTTGCTTTTCTTTCGAGTAATCATACGAGTGGTTCTCAGCAAGTTGCTGGGTCTGAGGGCGCTTATGAGGGTTCTGGTGTTGGGGGTTGGGTAGTTCCTGTTCTTGGTCGGGAAGTAAGGTTGACGTTTGGTCTTGAAGAAGTTGCTGAGATCCCTGTTGCTTTGACGACAGGTATAGAAGCGTATCAAGGGAAGACCTTGTATCTTGCGGTGGAGAATCCTGGGATCGAGGCAGAGTTGCGGAGCACTATTGGAGTCTTCACTGATCGGATTCAATTGGCTTGCTACGGGGAATGTGAGTTGGATTTGCCGGAGAAGGATTGTTCGGAGAACGTGATTGTCTGGACGGATGGCGTTGCCGAAGCAAGTTCGGCAGGCCCTCGCAGCTCGGACAAGGTGAACGCTGCTTCGGACGTTGGCGGGCAGGTGACGCAGGGAGAAGGGTGTGTGTTTATTGAAGGAGATTTAAGGGCTGTTGATGCTTTTCTTTATAAGGTGTTTGGTTACTAAACAGAAACTGTGTCACACAGTTTCATGTATTAGTCGAAAGATTTAAGAGGGCTTGGTTGATAGAAGATTATGGCGGCTAGAAAGAAGAAAGAAAAACCATTGTTGGCTAAAGAGACCAAACACATCTTGATCGGTCTTGCTGTTTTGGCGGTGTTGTTTTTGATTTTGACGTCGGTGTTTGGCAAGTTGGGGACGTTTGAGTATGAGGGTATGACGTTTGTTCAAGAGAAGTTTGGACAGTTGGATGTGTTCCGGTATACGTATTTTTATGAGGGGATTGAAGGAGATATTCTCCAGTATAACATGTTCCTGCGGGTTGACCCTAGGACGAATGAGGTTCCGGTGACGGGCGAGATCGAGCTGCCGGCGAAGAGTCGGCAGATGTATGTGAGTATTGATACTACAGGGATGGCTCAGTGTGAGTTGAGTGCTGTAGGGATTTCTAGTTTGTCGGCGTTCTTGACGAATAATCAGTATCCTGTGAAGGGGGCGACGCCGTTTGAGGCAGAGGCGGAGTTGAGAGATATTCCTTTTGCTGACTGCCAGAGCCATCCGGAGAATGCTGTTTTCGTTGTGAAGACTGGTGATGAGACGAAGGTGGAGAAGCAAGGGAATTTCTGTTGGGTGTTGCAGGCTGCGGATTGTGAGATTGTTGAGGTAGTGGAGAAGTTTGAGGTTGAAACTATTATTCAGGCTAGGGCGAGAGAGGCTTAGTCTAAATAAATTGTAAGAGGCCACTTAGCATTTTTATCTTCATTTTTATTCCCCTCACGACGGGGTTCTTTCTTGTATGATGTTCAGTTTCTACAAGGATTGCATCAATTCCTTTGTCTCTCGCTGATTTGTAGTCCCAGAAGTAATTATCACCAACCATTAACGCTTTGCTCTTTGGTATATTTCTTTTCTTGAGAATTTTTAGGATAAGATCTCCTTTGGCCTCGTGCAGAGTTTGAGTTGCATGCACCTCGTCAAAGAGGTCTTTGAGGTTGAATAGTTTGACTTTCTCATTCAGCACTTCTTGAGCCTCCCTTGGAGGGTGTGGGTGAGTTGAGAGGATGACAGTTAGTATGCCTTTCCTTCTTATCTTCCTTAATGTTGAAATTGTTGTTGGGGTTAATGTGAAGTGTTTGTTATGCTCCTTATGGCCTCCTGGAAGTTGATAGACTCACCAGGCTCCTTCTTTGTGTTTTGTCTTCTTAGGATACCAAATTGTTCCATCACCGTCGAAGAAGATTATTTTCTTTTTTCATTTTTTCTGTCTCTTCTTTTTGAGCAGATACACCAGGATAATCAGAAGGATAACTGCAAGCGTGGCCAGCGTTATGGTTGAAAGATGTTGATGCAAGACAGCTTCGTTTTCTCCGAAGAGTATGCCGAGGTAGACGAGGATGGCAGACCAGATGCCTGCTCCTGCTGCGGTGTATGCTATGAACTTGCCTAGGTGCATTTTGGCGAAGCCTGCCGGGAGAGAGATGAGTTGTCTGATGCCTGGGATAAGTCTGCCGGTGAATGTGGTGATGGCTCCGTGTTTTTGGAAGTAGTCATCTGACTTTTTGATGCTTTCATTTGAGATGAATAAGAACTTGCCGTATTTGTCTGCTAGTCTCGAGGCCGCTCTGCGGCCGAGATGGAGGGCGAGGGCGTAGTTGATGAGGGCTCCTGCGATTGAGCCGAGAATGGCTACTAGTAAGACTATGATGAAACTCATCTGACCACGGGCTATGAGGACGCCTGCGGGGATGAGTGAGGCTTCGCTCGGGAAGGGGATGAATGAAGATTCTATGGCCATCAGGATGAAGAGCCCGAGGTAGCCGAGGGAATCTATGAGAGAGATAAGCCATTCGAGTGCTTGAGGGATGAATTCTAGAGGCATGTGTTCAGGAAGGGGGGAAGGTATAAGAAGGTTCTTGTTTTGTTTTTTCTCTGAGTGCCTCAATTCTTTCTGTCGTTGATGCCATCTTTTTTCTATTGTTTCTGAGAGCCTCAGTTATCTCTTCAGTCATGAGAATTGCGCCACGGATGGTTGCTGCCCTTCGTTGTCCATGTGTGAGTAATTCCAGACCTTCTGGGAAATTATCCCCTGCCCCTGGACATTCATGATGCAAATATCTGAGAAGATGCCCTTTGTGTTGGTCGGAGAGAGACCAATAGGCCTGTTGTATTGCTCCCAGATGTCCCATTGAAGGTTATCTCTTTTTATGTTTATAAGATTTTGCTATTTTCGAAAAATTCTCTTTAGGTATAACGCCAACCATGTTTATCTCCGGCGGAAAGTTTGTTATTTCTCCATGAATTTATCCAACCTGGAACATCCCCATTTACCACAATATACTTTCCGGCTATTTTAATACGTGCGGAGCTGGGCTGTTTAATTTTTCCCATGGATGCTGCATGACCCTCAACACATAGAGATCCTCCCCCTGCCTTGTCTCCCGTAAACTCTCCGGATGACCCTCCGATCATTATTTCTCCCGTTCCTTCATTCATATGGTCTCCTGCGTAACCTCCGGCGTTTCCCCTAATTTCAAGAGTTCCTGCTCGCATGTATGGGCCTGCATGATCTCCGGCTGAACCCATCACTTTTGTGGATCCTCCCCTTGCCCCGTAATTGATATGGGAACTTGCACTTCCTTCATGGATGATAATGTCTCCGTCAGTTTTATTTTTTCCGGCGTAATTCCCCAGAGAGCCTCCAGATATTACCTTTCCCCCTTTTTGTCCTTCCGCAAGATTATCTCCTGCCCCGTTAAGATAAGTTATTTCTCCACCTGTTATGCCAATTGCTGCGCAATTTCCTGCCTTGTTCTTAACAATTACTCGCCCTCCCGTCATGCCTCTGAAGGAATGATGGCCTGGGTCTCCCAAAACGGTGAGGTTGGTAGAATTCCGGAATCCTATGTGATCATTGGAGAATCTTGCTTGGTTGAGATCAAGTGTTAGGTCGGACTCTGATGTGTGTCTGGCATTGCAGTATGCCGAAATGATTTCTGCAGCATGTGCCCTCATACTTGTATTATTTTCTGTGCTTAGAGCTTCTACAAGTTTGTCGAGCATGACTTGGGAGCCCTCATTAAAGTCTTTTATTCGAAGGATAGATTCCAGGGTGCTGTGAAAATCTATCCCGTCCCCACCTTTATCATCTATTTCAAGTGCCTGTGCGAGGATCCCTCCAATATCGAGAGCGCCCTCCTTGTATGATCTTAGCCCTTCCCTTGGCGGTTCCGCAAGTGATGTGTCGGATGACATGTTTCCTCATCGTAGGTTGTTCTTTTAAATATTATGGTGATGGGGAAAGTTTATATACTGATTATTCTGGAACGGTTGATGAATCAAAGAGATGTTGACACCAGCAAGATGAGTTATCTCGAGTTCAGAGAGTTTGCTAGAAAGTATGAGGGGGGTGAGACAGAAGATCCGGGCAGTCATGAAAGTTCAGAAGGTGAGCTTCGAGCCGATCCCCCGAGGCTCTCTACAAAGGATGGCAAATATTTTCCAGACCCTTTTGGTAGCTCTCCTTTTCTTTCAGGCACCATCCTCAGAGAAAGCTAATTTTCTTTCTTCAAGATTTCTTTATGTTAGGGTGTATAATACCTCGGATGTCTGTGTAGATGGGAATGGCTTTGATGCGGAAGATCTTGATGTTGGCTAGCCAGAGGATTGCTACGAGGGCTGTGGAGCCGAGATACCAGGTGAGCTGGTGTGTGAGGTCGAAGTAGGCATAGCCGACGAAGAGCAGTTTGGCGAATATGAGGATCCTTAGTGTGTTTATGACAAGAAAGCTTGCTAGTAAGAAGATCAGCGATTGGAGACGCTTTGTGAGGGGCATGGGGGTGGTGAGATTGAGCGCTGTGAGTGCGTAGTAAGCTGCTCCTGCGACGCATGCCGGGATGATGGATGCGTAGTATCCTTTGAAGAATATCGTGTTTCCTTCTAGGAGGACTGCTGAGTATGCTTGTTGGAGGACGAAGAAGACAGGGTGGACTGTGAGGGGAGTGAAGATGGTGTAGAAGAGCCAGAGGTTTCCTAGACTGAGGAGGATGAGGAGAGAGTAGCGGAGGGCTATTGATCTGAGGAGTTGCATGCTTGTTTCAGGAGAAGGGGATTTAATTAGTCTTGTGCGCCATTGTTCTCTCTGATACTGCTGAGGACTACAGGTATCTTTCCGTTTACCTTTATGAGGTTTTGAATCAGCACTGCGCTCGTTACGTCAGTTCCTCTGAGCATTTTATCATATTTTCCATCAAGGACTATTAATTGCGTCGCTGTCTCTGTTCCCAAGAGGTTATAATCATCTCTGAAAAGGAAATCTTCTGTTGCTAATCTTCTCCCCTTGGGTGTGTGATTTAGCGCAGGATCTTGAATTTTCCGCTTGTATATCTCTCTTGCCTCTTCCCAGGGTATCCCCTTGTCTGAATCGTCTGAGAAAGCCTCTAAAAGTCTGCTGTGTTCCTCTGCGGAGAGAGCGGTAGCAGGATCAAAATAATTTAAATTTTCTAACGTTGGCCGAGGAGAACGGGGCATCTTATCTATTGCTCAATCGAACTGCAACCACGATGATCAAGATGATCAAGACGACATTGATTATGCCGATGACCCAGAGGGTGTTGTTGCCGCCGACGCTAAGGCCGGAGCCTGCGATGTTGACTGCTACAGATCGAGAGTCTAATTGTGAACCTGCTTGTGTCTGAACGGTGAAGGTCTGTTGTCCACTTGCTTCAGGGTTGACGTTGAAGGTTATGAGAACGTCTTTTGTCTCACCAGATTGGAGAGTGAGAACACGGTCGGAGATGCTCCCTAGAGTTCCCCAGGACTCGAAGTTCTTGGCGTCGATCACGAAGCTGGTTGCTTCTGAGTTTAGGTTACTGATTGTTGCTTTGACTGTCAGTGGTTGACCTGCTTTAGCTTCAGAATTTGAATCAAGTGCTGCTGAGATGCTTGCTGCCTGTGTTGTGCTTGAACCAGAGGTTGCGCTACAGCCGATTACATTGAAAGGAATCTTTTCTTCGTCGTCTAGACTGTCACGGTATTCGTCGTCTCGTGGCCGGTAGTCGTATTCTGCATCAAGCTCTAGGACGTAGGTCTTGTCCTTTGCATCTTGTGGCACTTGGAAGCTGAAACTGATCGTGTCTTCGTCTCCTTGATCTAGGTCTGTTTTGATCTCCCTGAAGAGGTCGATGTCGAGTTCCTTGTTTACCACAGAAACTTTTACCTGATCTTGGTCTTCGTCTCCGATGTTTACCACGTCGAGTGTCATGGAAACCGTGTCTCCGCAGGTTGATTCAGAAGGTTCGAATCGGATCTTATTGAATGCTATGAACTTTCCCTCGTCGTCTTCTCTTGAAACGGTGATCTCCTCAAAGAAGTCCTTGTTCAAATCTGTGGAAGAGTCTGTGCAGATTACTGATTCTCCTTCTTGGTCGCTGAATGTTTTTACTGCGAGCTTGTAAGATCCGTCATCGAAGTCTGCTGGCACATCGAAGATGAATGTTGCAGTGTCATCCTTGTCATCGCTGATGTCTCCAAGATCGATTTCCTCTTTATCTGAATTATCGAAGTCTAGATCGTTGATATCGTTTGTTCCGCTTGTATCGAAGAGGCCCAACTCTACACGGACATCCTTCACCTTGTCATTACCGTCGTTATCTACTTTTACTTCTACTTCGATCTGATCTAGGATGAACCATTCTTCGTCGTCTCCGCTGCTGTCACCTTTGTTGTTGATGTTTATATCAAGTGAGAGATTGCCCCCTTGTGGGCCGTTTGAACAGAATGTCTTGTCAATGTTATAGGTTGTTGTGCTCACCAATCCGGCCGTTGAGTCGTTTGCTGTGACTGTTACTGTGTGTGTTCCGAAGATGGCGCTTGCGAAGTCTGGGACGATTGTGATGAGCTTTGCTGCTCCTGCCGCAAGAGAGAATGAGCTTCCGAGGTTTGAAGTTCCGTCAAGAAGTTGTAATGGTATGTTGCCTGTTGTTGAAATGTTGAGGTTGGAGAGTGCGGAGTTTCCAGTGTTGGTTACATTTATAGATCCGTTTACCCCATGAGTTGGTGCTTTTATGCTTGACTGGCTGAGACCTGTTGAAGAGAGAATGGGAACTGTGAAGGTGGCGCTCCTTGGGTCTCCGGAGCCAGTATCGTCTGCTACGATTGTTCCTGCGATGGATCCTGTCTGGAATTTGTCAAATGTGACTGTTACGGTGACTAGCTGAGACGCAGGAGCAAGGGTGAGGTTTCCGATTGATGTCTCCGGGGTGGCAAGAGTTGCTGTTCCTGTTGAAACTGTTGAAGCGCCGAAGCTCACGTTCGCATCAACTGATCCTTCGTTCGTGACGTTTGCTGTGAAGGTGAAAGTGCCTGCGTCATGAGATACGTTTGCTGGAACATTTAGAAGTTCGAGAGAAAGCGAGGCTGCGCTCACCATAGAAATTGCAAACAGGACAGAGAACAAAGCGGTCAAGACGAAAATTGTGTTTCGAGCTTTCATTTTATGTTGTAACTTTTCGATTACACTTCTTTATAAAGATTTGTATACTTTGGTGCAATGGAAGATTTTTGTTATTCGATGTCAGGGGGTGTTTTATCGTCGGAAAATAAGGGAAGTGAAGGTTTAAATAGATGTTGATGCTCTGGTAGATATGGCGATTCGGTCTCGTGAGAATCTGTTTGGGGCATGGGCTTTTTTGGCCGGGATTATCTTAGCCGTTGTTGTGGGGTTGTTCGCAGGGTCTAATATTAACCCACTTATCTTAGGCATTTTGGCTTTGTTAGGATTAGTTGTTGGGTATTTCGTTTCTGAGAAAGATGTGCATACCTTTTTGATTGCTTCGGTGTCTTTGGTGATTGTTTCGTTTGCTGGGATTCAAGGCCTTGTTCTTAGTGCAGCTATTGTGGGTATTGATATAGGTCAGATTATTGCTTCGGTTTTGGGGGCGCTTTTGGTGTTGTTTGTTCCTGCTACGATTATTGTGGCTTTGAAGACTGTTTTTGCTATTGCTCAGAATTAAGCGGGGTTGTTGTTTTTGTTGAGCGAGCTTTTCAAACTTTTCTTAAGAAGGGGAGGTTCGAAGGAGAATTGTAGGTGCAAATCTTTGAGTCACTAGAGGTTTGTAGATGAAATTATGGACGTCACATATATAAACTGCTTTTGCACCCTTTGTTCTTGCCGTGCTGGCGATCTTCCTTTCTAATGCTTCTCTTGAACTTCCTAAACCGAGAAGACCATACTTTGAAATGTAGTGGGTGTCCCCTACTTCCTTCATCTGGCCTGTGCTTCGTGCATTCTCGAATTCCTGAAGGTTTAGAAAATGTATGCCATCTCTCTGTTCCATCTTTATTCTGCCGGTGTGCCTGAGCCGCCGATAAAATCAGTCTTTTCGGGTTTGTCTTGGGAGATGTGGGTCTTGTGGATTTCTGCGAATTGTGGGGTTGCGATGAGGGTGTTTTCTCCGAAGCCGGCGATGGATCCTGACATGGCGTCCACAGTCTTTTTGACTTTTGCTACGGCTCGCTTGAGTTCGATGACGTCTTTCTTTTTGAGGGGATTGATGTCTATGACTGCTATGGTGTAGCCGTCCCTTAATGCTGAGAGAACATGATTAGCGTCGTCGAAGTTTTTCAGAACAAATGGCTTGACTTGGACTTTGTTTTCCTCCTTGGGGGTGTTATTGACGTCTATCTCTAGGAACTCTTCTTCGTCGTCTTTCCCGAACATTTTTTTGAAATCGAAGGCCATTAGATTTTTTGTTTTGGAATCTATTTAAAGATTTGTGTGATGAACGCAAATCCTAGACTCTCGCCGCTCACACCTCATGAGCGCAGCATCGAGTTTAAAGATTTGTGTGGTCTGAGATAGGAAAGAGATTATTTATGCTTTTGGTTTGCTTTGATTACCATAATATTTAAGAAATGCTGTTTCCCTTTGTTTGTATGGCAAGCGATCTAACTTGTGCGGCATGCGAAGGCATTATCTCTGGGGGATATGTTATTGTTGGGCGTGCTGGCAGTCGTTCAGATTCAGGAGAGGTGGTGTTACATGCAGAATCATTGAGAGAGGAGGCCGAGGAGGTTGCTGTTACTTTGAAAGCTATGGAGGATCCTGGGAGTTGTATTGGAAGGTATATTCATGAAGATGACAGGCGAAATCTTTATCATCCTGAGGTTGTTCATTTTGATAGAGTTGGAGTTGGGCAGGGAACAGAAAGGGTAGTTTAGTTTCTAGGCGGTCGTTCTTCTTTCTTCTCGTTTGTCTTTGCCATGGCTGCCTGGAGCTCATCTCTCAGCTTCGTTGCTTTTTCTGTGAGAAGTGCTTCTTGTTTTTCAATGGAAGAAAGTCGGAGGTCGGCGAGTTTCTTTTTTTCTTCTAGGTCTTTTTCTAGGGTGGCTTTGTCTGTTTTCAGCATGACATTGCCGAGGGTTTTGTAGACGTCGCCCTCTGCGCTTTTGAGTTCTTCTAAGGCGGTGTTGGTTTCGTTGAGTTCTAATTGCATTTGTTGTTTCTGCATCATGAAGCCTTGTAGCTGTTGTTCCGTGCTTTGCAATTGTTGGATAGTTTCTTGTTGTTCCATGGGATTAGGCCGCCTTTAGTTTTACGACGTGTCTTCGAGGCTTGTAGAAGATCTTGCTTCCACAGTGTGGGCAGACGAATCGCTTGTCAAGGACTTTGCTCGTGATTGATTTTTCGCAGTTGAAGCATTTGTATTGTGCCATTATGATAGTTGAAGAGGGGTGTTTAAAAAGGTTTTGATCACCCTTTAGTTACTGCCCAGTCCAGAAATTCTGCTCTTCTTCTTTTTTCTTGCTCTTCTTTCTTCGATCCGACAACCTGTAGTTCACTATAGTTTAGAAGAGAGAGTCTTTTCACCCCATCAATCATATGGATGACTCCTTCTATACTATCACTATCACTTATAGATTCGTATTCTCTGATGGAGAGTTTACCTTCCCCTGCTTGTTTTTCGGTGTCCCAGTTTATCTCTTCCACCCCCTGATAAATAGCGTATGTTCTCCCATCATTCTTACCTCTTGTCAATGCTATCAAGGTGTCTCCTTCATGAAGGTCTCTCACTTGGTGATTGGTTGTTCCAGCTCCTATTGATACGATCTCGCCTTGTTCTGATTGCTGTGGTGTCATGTTTCTTATTTGCTGGAAACGGTGTAGGCTCCGTCGGCGAAGATCTTGCCGGTTTTGAGGCAGCGCCAGATGCCTGCTGCTATTCGCTTTGCTTGGGCTCTAGGATGAAATGGAGAGGGTTGTCTGCGTCGTTGTGTGGCTTCGACTTTGTTGAAGACCTTTCGTGCTCGTGTTCCGATGCCGCCGCTAAATCTGCCGGCTGCTTTGATCTTTTTTGTTTTTGCTGTCATGGTTGGGTTGGGTTGGGAGGGTTTTTAAATGTTACATATTCCTCAGCCAGTAGATAACTTCTCTTACAGGGCGTGTTAGGTAAGTTACTGGTTTTGAATAGTTTTGACTCAGGTCTTGTTCAATCTCTTTTCTCGTTTGATTTCCCCTTATAACAGAATCTTCAAAAAGAATGTTTCCTGTAAATGTAACTGCTGTGGTTAGTGCTAAGAGAGAAAGTGTTGACGTGAGGAGGTTAGACCTCTGGTGCGTTTTTTTATCTTCTCTTGGGTTTTGTTCTTCTTCCATGGTGTGTATGGGGGGCTGCCGGGTGCTCGCTGACCTTCGGTCATCGGCAACCCCAACTCCTTTGGAGTGTGGGGTATTGTGAACCGGTGGCACGGCGTAAAATCGGGGAGCCGATTAGACCACCAACGAAGTTGTGTGGTCTCAATGGGGCTGCCCGGATTTGAACCGGGGTCGGCAAGTCCCAAACCTGCAATCATACCAGACTAGACCACAGCCCCAATGAAATTAGTTGTTTGAGACAACAGGGCTTTTTAGCCCTGGGCATGAACACCCTAACCATTGTGGCAGGGTAGTTCAGGTGGTATAAAAAGCTTTGCTGGGTTATCTAATCAGTTTTACGATCTGATCTAACAGGAGTCGGTCTCCTGGGATAAGTTTGAGCTCTTTTGTTTCAGAGAGGTTCATGAACACTGCATTCCCCTCCGTGGCGTTAATCATTTCCTTTCCTGGCAGGGGTGCTAAGAACATGTTCCTTTCTGCCATAAGGTTATACCCAGGGATCTCTGACTCTGTCTTTTTGAAGAAAGTGAAGTGTTGAAGATCGAGGCCTAGTTCTTCCATTATCTCTCTTTTCAATGCTTGCTCTGGAGTCTCTCCTTTCTCGATGCCTCCTCCGAAGAATCCATACTCTTCGCCCCATTTGCTTATTTCTCTTCTGTCTTGTAAGAGGAGGTTACCTTTATTGTCGTGGAAAAGAACAAGAGCCACTCTTCGTTTTTTCATTTTATTCCTTCTTTTCTTCTGTTTTTGCATCAGCG
The DNA here is from genome assembly GCA_002687255.1 of Candidatus Pacearchaeota archaeon. Lineage (GTDB taxonomy): Archaea > Nanobdellota > Nanobdellia > Pacearchaeales > GW2011-AR1 > ARS50. Next base: position 14,900 of record NYZR01000013.1, read on the forward strand.
TTTTCAGCTGGCGCCTCTCCTTCTGCAGGTGCTTCGCCTTCTGCCGGCGCTTCTCCATCGGCAGGAGCTTCAGCGCCATCTTCGCCTTCTGCTCCTTCGGCTGCCTTAGCGGCCTCCTTCGCCGCTGCTGCCTCCGCTTCTGCTGCTTCTTCCTCAGCCCTCTGTTTGTCTTGTGCCTTGGTGATCTTCTTGAATGCTGTGTCGAGTTTGGCTTTCTTTGTCGGATCCAGGTCTGTTTTTTCTGCGTTGATTTCTGTGTCAAAGTCTCCTTTGTCGATTGCTTTTTCTATGTCTGCTGCTGGTTTGCTTTCGATCAGAACGCCGAGGGAAACACAAGTGCCTACGACGGTTTTGACGGCTGCCTTGAGTGTTTTGTCTAAGAGATTAGGGAGTTTTGTTTTTGCGACGGCGATGACTTGCTCGATGGCGAGGTTGCCCACTTTATACTTGTGTGCTTCTGCTGATCCTTTTTCGAGTTTGAGTTCTTTCTTTACTAATTCAGATACTGGGGGAGAAGATACTGAGATTTCTACGGCTTTTGTGTCAGGATCTACGTCCAGGACGACGGGGACTTTCATTCCGGAGAATCCTTTTGTGGCTTCGTTGACGTCGGTGATTAATTGGCCGAGGTTGATACCTAAGGGGCCCAGCTGTTGTGCTACTGCCGGGCCGGGTTGCATCTTGCCGCCCTCAACAAGTAGTTTTACTTCCATTAGAATCCGTCCTCCAGTGGTAGAATGTTTCCTGTTCCGCCTTGGCCTGCGCTGAGGGCTGGGCCGTCTGTATCCTCTTCTTCCTTCTTCTCTTCGTCCTGCCCTTCTTCTCCTTCTTCTCCTTCTTCACGTCGGATCACTTTGATGTGCTCCATCTTTACGGTCACTGGGATGGGGACGGAGGCTCCGAGGAGGGAGACCACGACTTCGCCCTTTTGTTTGTCTACTCGTGTGACTTTTGCTTTTTCACCTTTGAGGTGTGACCAATCATTTCGACTATGTCATTTGCTTCGATGTTGACTTCCTCAGCCTTCGGCTCGAGCATGGATTGGACTTCTTCGTAAGGGACGTCTTGTCCTAATATGCCTTTGACGTAAGGGAGATTGTAAGCTGCTTCTTCTGCTGCGTCACGATCTTCTGCTTCTAGAATGAGATAGCCTTTTAGGCCGTGTGGTCTTACTACTGTTTGGACGGCTAATTGTTTCTTTCGAGCCCTGTCTGCGATCATCTCGAGTGCTCGGTCTTCTTTGTTTGTTGTTACTTTGATGATGTAGATTGCCACGGTGTTTCCACTACTTCGAGACTTTGAAAAAAGGAGAAGTAGATAAAGTTTGTGGTCTGGGAAGGTTTATAAATGTTCTGTTAGGCAAAGAATGATGAAATGGAAACAGACCCATGTGCACTTAGATTCTGGGTGGACAGGTCGCTTCGCTGCTTATAGTAAAAGGAGGGTGTCTCTTGCTGAACCTGAGAGAACTCCTTCTTATTGGGATCTCCCTAGAGAAGAGGTGATTAGCCCAGAAGAGGCTTTATTACATCATTGTGAATCGATGGAAGAGGAGATATTCTCTAGAGGAGGTTTTCAGATTGTTACAGAGAATGGTTTGAGGCAAATGAGTAGATTAAATTCTGAAATATCTATGGAGAATGTTGAAGCTCTTTATTTATCTGAACTCCGCCCTCATCAAGCTTCTCCAGATACTCTTTGATTCTGCTGACGGTTTGCGGGAAAGTGTTAAATAGTGTGGACGGCACTCTCCCTTCATGGGCGGTGTTCAAGAGAAAGAAGATTCTGCGATCTTCTCCTTGAGACCCAGGGTAAGTGATATCGAAAATGGTGTCGCCTTCTTGGACTTTTTTAAGAATAGATATGACAACCCTATCGAGACTTTTAATTTTTGTAACTGTGTCGTTCTGGAAGCCCCGTATGTCCCACCAATTGAGTCTCCTGGAGATTATAGGATAAGATATTATGCAAACTTTGGTGGTGAAGACGAAGAGGGTTCATCTTCGCTGGGGCTTATCCTTCCAGGAAGTTGCTTGATGCTAACTCTTGGGGACAGAGAGGGGTTTACCTTCCAGGATTCTTCCTTTAGTGGACGCCCTCCAGAGATATATTCTTTTCAGAGAGAGCACTTCAATCTTTTTGAGGTTTGTATTGAGGCAAGAAATGAGATCAATAGGATTTTAGAGAGTTAGTCTCCGAGATTGGTGATGTATTCTTTGATTTTTCTAAAGGGAGTGCGATGACTATTTACTGATTCTTAAGATCTTGTATCTCCTTGATCATTCCATCCAATCCGTGCTTCGCTACTTTCATTTCATCTATGTATCTTGCATCGTTTTCTTCTGCTATTCCTCTTGCGCTTTCTCTTGTAGAGAGCACCCAAATGTTTTTTGCTTCTGGATCGCTTTGCCTGGTTTGCTTTATTGCTTCACCCACTAAGAGACTTGGGTTCTCTCCTGGTTTTTGGGGAAACTCTCCGTCTAGAAGATAGACTGTTGCTCTTGTGTCTTTTAGAAGTTCTTCAAATTCTTGCAAAGATCCAACTCCCCTATAGATTAGGGCTCTTCTACTCATTGCCTGCTCCACTGTGCCTCTAAGATCTTCAAGATCTTCGATGTGAATTACATCATAATGTTGCATCTTTCAGAGATTCTTGCAGCCTATTTAAGAATTTGTGTGTTCTTCGTCGAGCTTCCCAAGATACTCCTTGATTCTGCTGACAGTTTGAGGCAGCAAGAAGTTTTCTATTTTGGTTTCGAACAATTCGGAGAGGGGAGCGAATTCTGCTATTCGGTATTGGTTGTTGTGTTTGTCTACTAACATGGAGTCTCGGAGTCTTTTCAGCTGTCTTCTGATGTTGGATTCGGCTAGTCCTTTTTCGTCCAATGATTGTTCTTTTCGTTGGGTTTGGACTTGGTCACGGATTTGGAAGGAGGTGAGCCAGGTTTTGTTTTTTCTTGCTGCTTCTAAGACGTGGAGGATGTCGACCATGATGTCTCGTGAGTCTCCTGGTTGGAGGAGGCCTAATGATAAGCAGATTTTTCTCATAAGGTCTCTTGGCTGAGTGTCGTAGGGTTTTTCGTAGCGGCGGAGGGTGAGTTCGCCGAGGGGGGTTTCTTTTACCATTCTTCATTCAGTATATGAATTCTTATAAAGCTAGTGGCTCTTTTCGGAGGATGGAACTTGTTGCTTTTGTCGGGCCGGATCAGGAGAGTTGGGGGCAGATTACGGCGTTGATGAATCGGTTGCCGGAGTGTGAGAAAGTTGTTTTGGTTGTTGCCAAGGGTGTTTCTGGTTTTCCGGTTGATGGGAAGACGAACGTAGTTGAGGTTGATGCTTCGTTGCCTCTGGTGCAGTTGAAAGAGGCGATGTGGTCTGGATTGAAGAAGGAATTGGACGGAGCTTTTGAAGTTGCTGTGACCTTGGCTTCTGGAACGGGGAAAGATCATATGGCTTTGGTAGGGGCTTTGTTATCTGTTCCTGTGGGGATTCGGATTGCAGTGTTTACGAAGGAAGGGGTAAGGTTTGTTACCTAATTATAAAAAGAGAAAGATCCACTTGACCATGAGGGCTGCTACTAACAAGAGGATGATCCAGGTTGACCAGGCGAAGGCTTTTCGGCCGATTTTGTCGGAGCCTGTTAGGGCTGCGATGGTGAGGTAGAAGAAACGGCCGCCGTCAAAGATGCCTACAGGCAACATGTTCACTAGGGCTACGGAGATGCAGATTAGGACAGTCCACCAGAGGAAGTTGTAGATGAACCAGCCGAAGTTTCCGAGTTCTGAAGTGTAGTAGACTTGTGGGTTTTTGATGAGGGTTCCGAGGTTGTAGACTTTGCCCATGAGGGAATCTCGGTTTTGAGGGATGGAGCCGATGCCGAGGAAAGCTACCCCTTGTCGGTCTGCTAATGTGAGAGATGTCGTGGTGATTTCGGCTTCGGTGGTTTGTGCGTCCTTAATGTAGGCTGTTCTGACAAGCACTGTTTGTCCGGGTTGGACGTGGTCACGGAGGGTGTGTTGGAGTTCTTCTAGAGAGGTGATCTCGTGATCGTCGATGTGTGTTATCGCCCCTGCGAGTTTGGCGTTAAAGGCAGGGGTGTCTGAGAAAGCTTCTATCTGTTCGATGCCTTGTTCCTGAGCTGCTTGGAAGAGTTGTGGAGAGGTGTAGTAGATTTCTTGTTCGAAGGTTATCGGTATGAGTTCTATCTCTTGATTGTGGAATTGTTGCGAGGTGAAGTTGAAGGCGGGGCCTGCTACCTGAGATTGTGCTGGCTGGATTGCAGAGACGGCGTAGGTGCTGAAGAGCACGCCGGCTGGTGTGAAGAATGCTGAGAAGAAGAGAAACATGATGATGGCGAAGAGTATTGTAGTCAAGACGTTGGCGAACGTGCCGGCTGCGAGGATCGCCATTTGTGGCATCTTGGGAAGTTTATTCATGGCTTTTTCATCAGGCTCGACGAAGGCGGCGAGGAAGGGGCCGAGAAAGCCGAAGCCTGTGGAGTGGACTCTTAATGAGTTGAGTCGGGCGAAAATTCCGTGGGCGAATTCGTGAGGGATGGCTATGATTGCTATAATTAGGATCCAATACGTAAATGGAAAACTGGGGAGGAAGGAGATGTTGAACAGCTCTGGGAGGTAGGGGATGAGAGGGAGGAGGACGGGGACTTTGATCGCTGCGGCTGCTATCGGGGAAGTGAGGTAGACCCAAGAGAATTGCAGGAGGAAGTAGATCATGGCCGCCATGAGGATGAATCCTGAGAGAATTACGAGGTATTGCGCTGGTTTGAGCCAGCTTGCGTGTTTTTTTGCGAACTCATCTATTCTTTTTACGCCCCATTGCGTTCGGTAGAGGTAGAGGAGGCCTTGTCTCTGCAAACGGGAGCGTTTGGCGTAGAGGAAGCCGACTACTAAGAGTGTGAATGCTGCTAAAAAGATTAGGTCGTAGATTAGGAAGCTCATTCGTTGAGTAGTAAAGGGGGGTTTTTAAGAGTTGTTGGAGGGCTAAGACATGGTTGTAAGAAAAAAGAAGTTCATAAACCTGTCTAATTTTTTTGCGGAGCTTCGCTTCTTTCGGAAGCTCGCAAACCTCCAAAGACAAAGCCGAAGTCGTAGCCGTCGCTCCTGCCGTAGCCATCGACACGCAACTGGCGGAAGCCCGTGTCGGCACTCAGCCTGACAACCCGGAGGAGCGTCTCTTGTGGAATGTCGAAGCCCCCTACATGCACACCGTTGGTGTATTGTTCATCGCTTGCGAGTTCCTTTAAATTTAATGCGGTGCCTTTGGTATGTTCGAGAATATTTGCGAGTCCTTCGCTAGCGAATTTCCCTGCCTCTTGGATCCCTCTTGTGAAGGAGTCATATTCTGCGAAGCCGAAGTCTTGTTCTCCGAGGTAGATGTGTCCGTTGCTAAAAGGGATTTTTTCTGCTTGTTCGAGCTTTTTCTTGAATTCTGCTTCGCTTCGGACGTTGACAGCCACACCCTGTGGAGTCCTGGCGATTCGTGCAAGTTGGAGAGTCCCTGGGTTGAGGATTTTTTCTTGTGCTGACTTGATATCGTATGCCATCGCTTGTATTTGCTCTGAGGAAGTAAGAGGTTCAAAGGTTACGTCTGGTTGTTTTGCAGAGTGCCAGTAATGCTTCTGCATGTTTGCTTCGTTGGGATCGAGTGTTTCTGGTCCGAAGAGTGTGATGTCTCTTTTTTGTCCGTTGATTTCTATTTCTGGGAGGAGGTGAATATCTGGGAGCGCTGGTCTTTCTTCTGCTGTTCTCATTGCATATGCCATTGTTTCCTTTGCTCTCTGAGGTATTTAAACTTTTCTATTTGTTGTCCTTTCTAAGTTGTGACATTTTCTGATCGGAAGACTTAAATACTTTCTGTCTTACTTTCTTACATGGATGTGGAGTTTACTCGATTGTCCTCGAAAGGACAAGTGGTTATTCCTCGGAAGATTCGGGAGTCGTTGCACTGGGAAGTGGGCACGCCGTTTCGGGTGATGAAGGAAGGTGATGCAGTGATGATTGAGAAAATTGAGTTGGGAAGGAAGTCGTGGGATGAGGTGGCTGCGCCGTTTAGGAAAGCTGCTGAGGAAGCCGAGTTTACCCAAGAGGATTTATCACAGCTCATTCGTGATGTGCGTCGAAAGAAATGAGAGTTGTGTTTGACACGAATGTCTGGCTTTCGGCGTTGTTTTGGAAGGGTGAGGCTGCTTCCTTGGTGAGATTGGCTGAACGGGGAAGAGTCGGAGTGTTCGTGAGTGAAGATTTACTTGCTGGGTTGGTTGAGGTGTTGCAGAAGGAGGCGAAGTTTCAGCAATTCTTAGGTGAGAGAAAGTTGGAGATTGAAGGGGTTGTTCGGGCGGTGCTTGATCTTGCCGATCTTGTGGATGTTCGAAGGAGGGTTTGTGTTGTTGAGGATGATCCCGATGATGACCGTGTGCTTGAGGTTGCTGTTGCTTCGGGGGCGAAGTATGTTGTTTCGTATGATCGACACTTGCTTTCTCTTGAGAAGTTTGATGGGATTGAGATGGTTCATCCAAAGGCATTTTTGGAGAGGTTATCTTAGAGAGATTTCATGAGAGAGTTATTCATTACACTATTTCTTCTTCAGAGGTCTGAAAGATTTGCCTTGGCAGCCCTTGCAAAAACAATTATCCATCGAGATACTTCTCAACAATATACTGCACGAATTCCCTCTCGTCTTTTTCGATTTGGTAGAAGTCGAGGGCGTTGTAGTAGGCTTCGAGGTCGGTGACTGGGATGTCTATTGGAGGATAGTTTTTTTTCCAGAGGATCCAGTTCATGAGGAGTCGTGAGAGGCGGGAGTTGCCATCGACGAAGGGCTGGAGTGAGATGAGTTTTGCGTGCACGAGTGCGGCGAGTTCGAGCGGATGAAGTTTTCTCTGGTGTTGTGCATACCATGACAGAAATTGATCGAGTTCTTTTTCGACGTGTTGCCATTTGGGCGGCAGGTAAATCGTGCCTGCGATCTTCACGTCCCTCTTGAGTTCACTCCTGAATTTTCCGGCGATGCTGTCGTCTATCCCTGCGAGCAGTGTTTTGTGTAATTTTTTGAGGAAGGCTTTTGTGAGAGGGCCTATGTATTGGGTGATCATGAGAAACCCTTTCTCGTGGTTTTCGAGTTCTTTGGCGATGCGTAGCGATTTCATTTCCTTCGGGATGATCCCTTCCTTCAGGATGAGGAATGTCTGTCTTAATGTGACTGGAACGCCGGAGAGTTTGCTACTGTCGTAGGTGTATCTGATCATGAACTCTTCTTGCTTTTGTTCTCTCTCGGTCTTGCTGAGTTTTTTGAGTTCCTTCTGGTATGTTTCCTTTTTGTTCTCTATGTTTTTGACTATGTCGTCAGATAGGTAACGATGATTGTCTTTTTTGATGTCGTTGAGAAATTCTTCTTTCATTTTTTTTAGGTCTTCTTCTGGTGGAAGGGTCTTGCCTATATACTTGCTCTTTTGTCTGATGTTCTTCCCCTCCCTTATGTTGTGGACGAGGATCCAATAGGATTTCCCTTTAGTTGTTATCTTTCTTGCAAAAACCATGGGAAAGTTATTCACTACAGATATTTAAACCTTTTGGTTAGTCATTACACTACTTCTTTTTCAGCGGCCTGAAAGATTTGCCTTGGCAGCCTTTGCAGACGACTTTGCCGTTCAAGACCTTGAGGGAAGTGGTTCGGGTTTTTCGGCTGCACTTCTTGCAGACGAAGATGTTTTGGAAGAGTCGCTTTTGTGCTGCGGGGAGTTTTGTTGCCATGTTTATTCCCAGCCTCCTCTTTCTACCATGGTGCCGATGATGCCGTAGCCGATGATGTCTTTCCAGCTGTCTTCTCTGCTTTCTTTATCGTCTATATCTTTTTCGATCATGTTCTTGAGGCGCTCTACTTTTTCTTGGAGTCTGATGAGGATGCCTTGCTTTCCGATGCTGGTGATGTTTCCGTCGCCGTAGCTTTTGTTTTTCTCCTTGAGGAGTTCTTTTACTTCGTCTGCGATGGCTTCCATTAGTGGTTCATTCATTATAGCACCCTCATGATAGCCTTGCTACCTTCGATGTCCCAGTATTCGACTTCTTTTTCTGGTGCGAGTTCTGTTTTGAGTTCTTCGTCGAAGGGGAGATCCAGGGTTTCGTAGGATTCGAGATCCATGACGGAGGCTGTAGTGTCGGAGACGGAGAGGACTTGTCCTTTCTTCTTGAGAACGAGTGGGACTTCGAATCGTTCGTGGCCTGGGACGGCGATGACTTTCTTTTTTCCGGAGAAGATTGCTTTTGCTTCGATTCGACACTTGGCGTGGCCGTGCTTTCCTGTCTTAGAAATGTCGTTGGATTTGACCGTGTAGGCTTCGCCTTCTATGGTAATGGTTGTCCCAGGTTTTGCTTGGGATGCGTCGATTAGTTTGAGGGGCATGCTTGGGTTTGGAAGGAAAGGTTTATAAAATTATGGTGGGGTGGGGTGATATGGCAAGAATATTGGTTGTTGAGAATGAGAGAGATTATTGGCAGGTTTTAGCATGTCTCTTACAGGAAGGAGGCCATCGTCCTTCATTTGCTGAAGATGATTGCAGAGGCCTTATTAAGCTTAGAGAAAGGTCTTTTGATGTTGCATTAGTGGATATGGGGGTTTCAACGGGTTTTTCTAATCGGGCGATAAATTATGCTAATGATGAAACACAGACGGTTCCCATAATTATGTCTGGTCATGGTCAACAAATTGTTAGAACTCATTTTTCAGAGAAAGATTTTCCTTATTTCTTTTACAAACATCGTGAGGAAGAACTTAACCAAATTATAGAAGATGCTTTGTTTTCTAGGTAGTTTTTTTAAACCCTTTTTCCCTCTATTGGTTCTGGTTAGCGTGAGGGTGTGAGTTGTGTGGAGGCATTTCAGCACGAGTATTCTTATAAACCAAGAGGTTTACCCTCTTCTATGGCGTTGGTTCTTCACCTTGATGATGAGATTCCTGTTCTTGAGGCTGCCGGAAATCAGATAGGGGAACTCGGTCACAGATATGGGGGATTTCATGATGTAAATGAGGCCAAGGCTGAAATAAGGGCTAACAGGTTTGATGCCCTTATCGTTGAGCCTTCGCCCGAAGGATATTGTGGCCAAGATCCTGTTTCTGTCATCGAATTATTTAGAGAGCTACATCCTGAGTCTCCGATCCAGTTTCAGACAGTTCTGGAAGAAATACATGTGAAAGAGTTAATGAGGGAGTATTCTGCGACCTATAGTCAAAAGGCTACTAGTTCTCATCCCTTTGATGATTTCTTGGCGCCTCTTGATTAAGTGTGTCCCTTGGGACGGAAAGAGAGCATAGAGAACTTTGCGAAAATAGCAAAATTCTCAGAGCGAACTTTGAAAGAGCGAAATCTCGCACTTTTAGCCGCTGCGAATTTCGCAAATTGATTTATTCAAAGTTCTCCATACAAAAATTTATAACCTCTCATCTTCATCGTTGATTATGGCAGAAGAACGTAAAGTTCATGCAGATAGTGCGCTCATCGATGCGAGTCTTGCTCTGCCTACTGGCGTTTGTGGTGGAGTTGCAGGATTCTGTGCTAGTTACTGTTATCCCTTCGCCGTCCCTTTTGTTGTTGAAAAGATTCGAGAGGGTGTGGTTGATACCTGCACCAGGTTTGGCGCTACCGTAGGATTTTTTGCTGGTTATGGTTATGGTCTCTGGGATATCACTCATCGGATCGTTGAGCAACCCTCAAATCCGGTTAGTTATGCTCCGATCGCTGCTAATCTTTTTTTTGGTGCGGTAGAGATTGGGGCGAGGATGGGTCGCAAATCGGAGAAAAGGTCTCAATTAGGATCTTCTAGCTAACATTAGTCTTTTTACATCTCTCCTTCTGAGTCGAGAAAGGTTACGGTATATTCTTGCATTAGTTTATAGTCTCCTACGAAAAAATGAGATCCTCTTTGTAGGGCGAGGGTTTCTACATTTCGATGATTTCTGTCCTCTAAGTAGATTCTCGGCTCTCTTCCCGGGACGAATCCCACTTTCTCTTCTTCTTCGGTAGGCAGGGCCTCTTCTTCTCTGATTACCCTTGCTGTCAGGACGGTTGAATCTAACTGAACCACCACCCTGTCCCTGCCATGATCCTCGGGAGTCTCCTCCCTTATCTCCCCCCTATCAACGAGATAGGTTGTATCTGGAAAAACCCGTTGCCCTGTTATTGTTGGAGGGCTGGGTCTGCTGTCCCTTGCATCTATTTCAAGTATTTTCTGAGGGAGATCTTCTGTTCCGGATCCGTCTTCTTCATTGGAAGGAATTCTCCAAATTGTATAGGCCATACCCTTTTCTGTTGAAGTTTTTTATAAACGTTACTCTTTTAAACGTTCTTTTTCTGGGCTGCACATGGTTACAGTGAAGAAAGGCGATTATGTGTCGGTGGAGTTTAGTGGTTACACGGATGGCGAGTTATTTGATTCGAATGTTGCTAAGGATTTGAAGAAGCTTGATCCGGAGGGCAAGCAAGAGGCTAAGCCTCTTGAAGTGATTGTTGGGGAGGGGATGGTTGTTCCTGGGTTTGATGCTGGGTTGGAAGGGGCCGAGGTGGGGAAGGAAAAGAAGATAGAGGTTTCTGCTGCTGAGGGTTATGGTGAGAGGCATAAGAGTCTTGTTAGGGTGATTCCGTTGAAAGTGTTTACGGAGCAGAATGTGACTCCGCAGCCAGGGATGTCTCTTATGCTTCAACAGGGAATGATGAAGATTTTGTCTGTCGGTGGCGCTCGGGTGACGGCTGATATGAATCATCCTCTTGCAGGGAAGGATTTGACTTTTACTTTTGTGGTGAAGAAGAAGATCACTGATGAGAAAGCAAAAGTTGGGTTGGTTTTGAAGATGTTGTTTAGGCAGGTTCCTTCTCATAGGGTTGAGGATAATGCCAAGGAAGCTAGTTCCTCGGACACCTCAAACACCAAGAAAGGTGATGGTGTTCGAGGGAGGGTTGTGGTTGAAGGGCCTAAGGCGTTGGAGCAGTTTGTTGCTGCTTTTGGGGAGAAGTTCAAGGGGTTGGTTGGGAAGGATTTGGCTTGGGAAGAGAAGGACGAAAAGAAAAGTAACTAGTGGTTATTACAAGCGGTCGATCTTACCTCATCTAGAAAGGATTTTAGATTCTCAAGGCCCGCCCCCTTCATTTCTTCCCCGTGTAGATCATCTTGGCATGACTCAAATGCTTGCTTGAATTTCCAGAGGCCTTCGTATGGCTCTTCCTCATCTTCCCGAGTATAGTTATTGATTCTTGTCAACCCTTCGCTACCGATGTAGACTCCGAAAATTGGCGTAGCATTTTCATAAAAAATAGAATTCCCTCCAGTCAGTCTTGCGGTCGAGAATTCTTCTTCCGCACTCGCAAATGAAAGGCAATCATTATTCCAAATTTCTAAACATTCGCTGCCTCGTTCTCCAAAGTCTCTTCCTGAGATAACTTCATCTGCCATCTCTTCTGCAGACTTTAAGCCGAGGCCTACCTTGTGATTAGATGTATCTATAGCATACCTCATCCCAAGATGTTTGAAATTATCTGAGAACCTCTGGAAGAAGGGATGTCTTCCTCTAAACCATTGGAGATCTGATATTTCTCCCAGTTCATAGGCTTGCCATTTTTCCCAGTTTGGAGATGTTGACTTCACCTCTGTTAAGGTGTCTTCTAATTCTGCAGCCAGGTCTGCATCCTCTGCGTAGATCCTGGAATCTAGCTTAATTCCAGCCTCCCTTAGCCAAGATTCCACTGTTCTCTCTAATTCTGTTTTTATCATGATTATCTCCTGTGGAATTAACTTTTAAAACTTCTTCTTTTACTTCCTGTCGTATTACTACAACAATTCTTATAAACACGATAACTCTGGAGACAAGATGACGAAGAATCAGAGATTCTTCGGCTTGCAAACTCCTGACGGCCGGGCGTCGGGAAGGAGTTAGCAATGGCCGAGGATGACGTTGTTGTTGAGTCACAAGAAGGGCCTCCGGCAGGGAGTGATATCGATCAGGAATTGGAGAGTTTGTTGCAGCAGCAGAGCACTCGAGTGAAAGTGGTTGGGTGTGGTGGGGGTGGGGGCAACTGCGTAAGTCGGATGAAGGAGATTGGTATTAAAGGGTGTGAGATTCTGGCCATTAATACGGATGCGCAGGACTTGTTGTATACGAATGTAGACGGGAAGATTCTTGTGGGGCGGGAGCTGACAAGCGGTCTTGGAGCGGGGAGTAATCCGAAGATCGGAGAAGAGGCGGCTCGGGAGAGTGAGGCAGAGATTAAGAAGAAGTTGGCGAAGAGCGATATGGTCTTTATTACCTGCGGTTTGGGTGGAGGGACGGGCACCGGGGCGGCGCCGGTGGTTGCGGAGTTGGCGAAGAAAGGGGGGGCGTTGACGATTGGTGTAGTTACCTTGCCGTTTACGGTTGAGGGGCAGAAGCGAATTGAGAACTCGCAGTATGGCCTGGATAAGATGGCTTCTACTTGTGATACCTTGATTGTGATTCCGAATGATAAGTTGTTGGAGTTGGCTCCGGAGTTGCCCATTCATACGGCGTTTAAAGTGGCTGACGAGATTCTGACGAATGCGGTGAAGGGGATTACGGAGTTGATTACCAAGTCTGGTTTGGTGAATTTGGATTTTGCGGATGTGAAGGCGGTGATGTCTCATGGCGGCGTTTCTTTGATTGGTATTGGCGAGTCGGATACGCAGGAGCGGGCGAAGGATGCTGTGGATAAGGCGATTAACAATCCTTTACTTGATGTAGATATTTCTCAGGCTCAGGGGGCGTTGGTGAATATTATTGGAGGGAATGATATGTCGTTGGAAGAGTATAAGCAGGTGATGGAGGTGATCGGGACGAAGGTAGCGCCGGATGCGAAGTTGATTTCTGGGGCGCACATCTCGCCGGATTTGGAGAATACGATTAAGGTGTTGTTGATTGTGACTGGTGTAAAGAGTTCTCAGATTGTTGGGGCAGAGGATGGGATTGGGGTGAGTGAGACGCAGGCTTTGGAGAAGGAGTTGGGGATTGATTTCGTTGCCGATGATCGCTAGGCGATCATCGGCTCCTCGCTGCTCACACCGCATGAGCGCAGCTTCGGATGATGACGACAGGTAAACCATGAAAATAGAAGCACTTAACGAAGAAGGAATGAATCGCCTGAGATTGCTCGCCCAGTCTGAGTTGACATTAACGTTAGGTGCCACGGAAGAGTTTCCTCATGTGCCTTCGTCATTGCTCCTGAGTTTTAGTGGGAGATATAGTCCTTATTTCTGCGGGGCTCTCCTTCCTGTTTTTTCTCTTGCTCCTGGCGATGAGCATCCTCTTGGGTATTCTTTTAGACAGAGGGTTGATACTCCTCTCCTAAGTAATGTTGTTGATTTCGTCTCCCCTCCCAATGGATCAGTCACTCGTATCTCTCTTTTTGCTGGACCATATGAACTCCATCGTCAGCAAGAGACCTTCCTTAAAAGAGGGATTGATTATGTTGAGATGTCTACAGAAGACTATCTTGCTCTTGTGAGGGATTCAAGAGAGGGAGATGTTGCTGTTTGAAGAGAGCACCGAAACGTTTAAATACGTAATGCACGTAATGCACTTATGGTTAGTATGACGTTAGCGATACCTGAAGATATGAAGAAGGAACTTGATGAGTTTCCTGAGATGAATTGGAGCGAAGTAGCTCGGGCTGCGATGCGGAAGAGGCTTGAGTTTCTCAAACAGATTAAGGAATTTACGAAGGACAGTGAGATGACGATGGAAGATGCGATTGAGTTAGGTCGGAAAGTTAATAAGGGTCTTGCTCGGAGATACCGAAAATAAGTAAGAATTTTGTCAGTCTTGGATGCGCCTAAAGATTTGGGTTGCCTGCGTGGAGGAGGAGGAGGAGCATAATGAACATTAGGATGAGAGGCCATTGATCTTTAATGAATTTTATTATTGGGTTCATTTTCTTTTCCCTCTTAGGTAATACAGGAACATAAGATGGAAATCTATATAAATGATTGCCCAAAGAGTGACTTCGAGGAACGTTGGTTCCCTGATTTGGTATAGGTAGTATATTAGAGCTATGAGGACTCCGAGAAATGTGGAGAAGGCAATCATGCTGGTTGCGATCGCTGTTATTTCTTTCGTGTTCATTTCTTTGGTTGAAAGATCATAGCTATAAGGATTTGCGTGATGGAACGCATAGGTTTAAAAGTTCCTAGTTTTTTAGTTGCTTATGGGAGTTGGAGAGAAGATCGGGAGTTTTTTTGTGCAGTGTCGGCGGGTGTGGCACGTCCTCCGAAAACCGACGGGTGAGGAGTTTGCGTCGATTGCGAAGGTGTCAGCGATTGGGATTGCTGGGATTGGGCTGATTGGGTTTATTATTTCTGACGTCATAAAATTTTTCACCTAGGTTCAAAATTTTAGAACCCCAAGGATTCACTCATGGCTTGAACATCCTTGGAGTTATTAAGTTCTTTACGTAGTTATGCATACAGAGACAAAGCACAAACCTATTAAATAATCCATGAGGTCTGTATACATGGCTAAGAATACATTGGATAAACAGGACTCTAAGAAGATCCCTGCTAATCTTGTTGGGATGAAGTTTGATCCATTAGCTTCAGTGGATAAGTCTGCTGTATTAAATTATTTCCCTGAAGAACAAGGTGTTTTGCTTGAGGTTGCTGAGAGATACGTTGAGAAAGCATTAACAGAATCTACAGGCGACTGCTTTGTAGATCCTGGATGTGGGTCTGCCATACTTAGCCTTGCTGTAGCAAAAAAGTTTGAGAGAGATTTTAGGAAAAGCATACAGAAAGTTTATGCAATTGACATCAATAAGAAGGCAATTAAATATGCAAAAAGCAACGTTCTGAAGAACGGCTTCTCAGATATATACTCCTTCGCATGTGAGCCCTATGAAATTGAGAGTGTTCCAAAAAATTCTGCTATGCTTATCAGCCATAATGTTCCATACCATCCAACGCATCCGAAATATGAAGGAAGAGTTTTCACCTCTTGCGGAGGAGGTGAGGGCGGACAGAAGTTATTAAGAGAATTTCTAAGAGTCTCTAGTTTCCACCTTGCTCCAAGAGGAGTCTTGTATGGAATTGTTAATTGTAGAGGTGGTGAGGATCCTGAATTTTTTGACTACATTAGAGATTTCTATCCCACCGATTCGATTTATTGGTATCCTATTCACGATCCATGTAGCACACGTGAATTTCTATCCCACATTACCAGAGGGCAAGAACCTGAATGGGTCGAGAAGATCGCAAAGGATTATCCTAAAAATCATGTCGGCATCTATGTTATTGTTAGAGATTGTGATGGTGGGAAAATTTCTGTCAAAAAGGAAAAATTAAAGTTAGCCACTGCCGGCTGGCAATGGAGGTTTAATGCTCACAGGATTATACAAGACCAAGCCATACAGGCAACTTGACCCTATCTTTTTCTCATTTTTTCAATGTGTATATCACCCATATTGGAATCTTGGTCTCAGAATACCATTTGAAGGGTTCATTCCCCGTGGCTAAAGGTTTTCGAGTTTCAACTAGCCGCAACCTTGCCTTTTCGAAGGCCGCTTTGTAATCTTGGTCTGTCCAAATATGGCCGTAGAGGACAATGTCCGTTCCACGAACAACGGCCTTTCCTTTATCTCCACTTTTCAGATTTTTATTTTCGGGCCAGTCACAAATGAAAGATGCCCAATTATTCTTGTGAGCCTCTGGTGTCCCATCAACAATTATGATTGCGCCTCCTGGCCGCAACACCCTTTTCATTTCTTTCAAAACTTTTATCATCTCCTGTGATGTGGAGATCTCTAAGAACACTATGCTGGAGAAGATAAGATCAAAGCTGTTTTCTGGATATGGGAGGATGCCACTCTTGATCTGTTGGTAGGTGCCTTCTGGATCTCTCTTTCTTGATTCCATAATCATGTCTTTGCTAATATCCACTCCAACCACATCCAGTCCCTGACTTTTTAGAAACCTCGTAGGTCTTCCCCCTCCACAACCATAGTCAAGAGCCGTTTTCCCCCTAACATGTTGCCTAATAAGTTCAGGGATGTCACGGTAAGCCAGCCAGAATGAATCAACAATACCTAGGTCTGCATAAGCTTTCCCAAACTTCTCATAATCATTATCCCTTGCCATGCTGGAGACAATCTTCCATCATTTAAGAATTTTTACAATGCATTCTCTGTTGATGTAGGAAGATTTATATAGCCATTTTGTCCGAGAAGAAGGTCTAACTACATCCTTGCTCGCTGGATTTCTTGGCGAGATGAGGCATGCTGTAGGGGATACGAAGATGAAACTTGATGAAGCATTGAAGGAAATTCGGAAAGGGAAGGAACGTAAGTTCGATCAGTCGGTAGACTTGTTGATTAATCTTCGAGGGGTTGACCTGAAGAGGGATAATGTTAATGTGGTGGTTACTTTGCCGCATGCTCTCGGAAGTAAGAAAGTATGTGGGTTTTTGACGAAGAAAAGCGATCTTGTTACTTCTGTTCTTGAGCCTGATTTTCAGGGCTATGCAAAAGATCCGAAGAAGTTGAAGAAGTTGGCTGATGAGTATGACTTCTTTATTGCGGCTGCTCCGTTGATGCCGAAGGTTGCTACGACGTTTGGTAGAGTGCTGGGGCCTGCAGGGAAGATGCCTTCGCCGCAGTTGGGAATTTTGGCTCCGGAAAGTGATGAGTCGATTCAGAAAGTGTTGAAGGAGATTGGGAGTTCGGTGAAGTTGCGGGCGAAGGAAACGAGCTTGAAGTTGAGTATTGGGAAATTGAGTATGGAAGACGCTGCGATTTCTGAGAACCTGCGGGCGATTGTAAAGGGTGTGCTTGGTGTTCTTCCGAGCAATAGAGAGAGTGTGAAGAATGTTCTTGTCAAAACGACGATGGGGAAGCCTGTCGCCGTGGAGGGTTGGTAATTATGAAAATCAGAGATTTTCAAATGTTCGCAATAGGAGGTATTGCTTCGCACTATGGCTGCTGAAAAGAAGTTAGGGGCTGCGCAGGTTGCGGCGTGGAAGACTGAGTCGGTGAAGAAGTTGGCGGAGCAGATGAAAGGAGCGAAGACGGTGTTGTTGGCCTCGATTAAGGGGTTGCCGAGCGGACAGTTCCATGCGATTAAGAAGCAGTTGCGAGGGAAGGCTGAGATTGCTGTGGGGAAGAAGTCTATTGTGTTGAGGGCGTTGGAAGCTACGGAGAAGGGGGCGCTGCAGAATTTGAAGAAGGAGATTGGAGCGGACATTGCGTTGTTGTTTTCTGATATGGATGCGTTTGCTTTGTCTGGGCTGTTGACCGAGAGTCAGAGTAAGATGAAGGCTAAGGTTGGAGATATTGCTCCGGAAGATCTGGTTATTGAGCCGGGGCCAACTGACATGTTGCCGGGGCCGGCGATTTCTGAATTGGGTGCGGTTGGACTGCAGGTTGCTGTGGAGGATGGGAAGATTGCGATTAAAGCTGCGCATACGGTTGTTAAGGAAGGGGAAGAGATTTCTGCTAATGTTGCTGATGTTCTTGGGAAGTTGAATATTGAGCCAATGAAAGTTGGGTTCGGCCCTTTGGCTGCTTATGATGCTGAGGCTGATAAGGTGTATGTGGGTATTCGGATTGATAAGGAAGGTGCTTTGGAAGCTTTGCGAGAGGCTCTTGGGAAGGCTTTAGGGTTTGCTGTTTCTAAGAGGGTTATTAATTCTGGGACTGTGGGTTACTTTTTGGCGAAGGCGGAGGCTGGGGCTAAGGCGGTTGAGGGGAAGGTGCAGGAAGAGGGTTCTGAGTCTGAGGGGAAGGAAGATAGCTCTAGTGAATCTTCTTCGGAAGGGAATAATGATAAGGAAGAACAACCGGGTAGTGAGGAAGGTGCTGGCGGGGATGATGGTGAGAATGGTGGGGATGCTGGTGCTGCTGAGGCTGATAAGGCTGAGGAGAAGAAGGAAGAATCAGATGAGGGGGGAAAGAAAGATGGCGATTAGTTTTCCTGGGACTAACTATGGACGTTCTGGAAGAGTTCACCCAGATAGTATTGCTTCAGTTTCTTACCTCACCCTTATGGGGCTACAAGAGAGAGGCAAACTTAGAGAAGGCGTGATGAGGGCAGATGTTGATGGTTTCGTTGTTGGAGTGACCTATGATGGGAGAATCATTTTTGCTCCTGACGAATTTGAGTATGAATGTGATGGATTTGATGATACAACTACACAAGGGGGCTCTAGATAAAATGAATGTGTTGGGCGGCTTGGTTGCTGCGGAGAGAATGTTGAGAAGGATTAAGGAAGGAGAAAGGAGGCGGGAGGGCAAGATTGTGGAACTGGGTGATGGCTTCGACTTAAGCAGTCTTGAACAGGAGGATGTTGTGAGGTTTGGATACGAGGGTTGTGGGGGATTTAAGGTTGTAGAAAGTGCTGATGAGAGTATGATTTCTATTTACGGCCCCCTGATCAATAGGCTCAATAGAGCCATAGAGATTAGATCCTGTGCGACCATTGAATCGAGAATCGATAAAACGTGCCTTATCATGCCTAGAGAGAACCATGAGATACTTAGGAGAGGGGATGAAGGATATGATGAAAAGGCACGAACCCTTGCAGGATTAGGTTTTAGGGAATTTTCAGATTACATCATTGAAAAGGAGGACGCTAAATAATGGAATATGTTTATGGTGCTTTGCTCTTGCATAAGCTTGGTCAGCCGGTCACTGCGGAGAGTTTGACGAAAGTCATTTCTGCTGCTGGTGCTGAAGTTGACGAGGCTAAAGTGAAGACACTGATTGCTAGCCTTGAAGGTGTGGACATCGGTGCTGAGCTTGAGAACGCAAGTGCGGTAGCCGCTGCTCCTGCAGCTGGCGGTGCTGGCGGAGATGCTGGTGCTGCTGAGGCCGATAAGGCTGAGGAGAAGAAGGAAGAAAAGGCTGAAGAAAGTGCTGCTGGATTAGGCGCCCTCTTCGGTTAACCTTTCTTGATTGGTTACTGAAGGGGCTCTTGTAGCTTCGGTGCTGGTGTAGTTCTAGGAAGGCTTAAAGATTCTTTCAGAATCTTGAGGCCTTCAAGTTCGATAGAACGTGAAGGTTTATAAGTCTTTGACGAGAGTTCTGTATATCGCAATGATGAACATTGCGGCACCGAGGAGGCGAGCTCCTCGGACGCACAACATCTCGAACGCATGAACGATGTTGATGTGCCGGCATTGGGCAGTGGCCGCCCGGCAGGCTTGAACCCTGCTTTCCATTACGGATATCTCGGTTCGATTCCGAGTGCCGGCGTTCTATGGAAACCAAGGTTTCCCTTAGGAACCCTTCCTTTAAGAGACTAACAGTTTCCTTTGCTAACCTTCCTTTTAGTTAGTCCGCTACGCTTGGCGTTTAACTAAACAAACCCTTCCAGAATGATTCTTTCTTGTTGGTGACGGTGGTTGCTAGTTCTTCGGGTTCGACGATTTCATAAGTGATTCTTGGTTTGGTTTTTAGGACAGGGGCTTGGTCGGCGAGTTCTTCATCTACTCGTTTGAAGGCTCGCTCGATTTCTGTTCGGGAGTGACCTTGGTTGAGAAGGGCGACACGGAGAGAGTCTTTGGTGTAGCCTTTTTTGAGGTTCTTTTTTATGTAGACTGCTAGGTCGGTGAGATAGGTCATACTTTCTTTAGTGGTTGGCGTTTTATAAAGATTTATTTGCTTTGCTGCTTTTTGTAGTAAGCCATGGCTGCTTTGAGTTTTTCTGGTTTGGTTGCGTAGAGTGTGAGGAGGGGGTCTCCTTTTTTGACTTTGCCTTGTGTGTGTTTGTAGAGATAGAGTCCTGCTGATTTTGTTTCGGGGCAGCCGAGAAGACGGGCGAGGTGGTTGATATCATGATTGTTGATGTGCTGTATTTTTCCTGAACGAGGAGCAGCGATGGTGTGTTGGTGTTTTGCCGGTTGCAACTTTGTATTCTTCCGGCCTTGTGTGTCAAGTATTTTGTTGAATGCTTGGAGGGCTTTCCCTGATCTGAGGAGAGATACTGCAAGGGTTTTTCCTTGGCCTTTTTTTGCTTTCTTTGTTAGTTCTAGTAGTTCAGCGGCAAGGAAAAGAGATTTCTTCTCGAGGTCTTTTGGTTGGTCTTTTTGTTGGAGCACGGCGAGGACATCTCTAGCCTCAAGGATCGGGCCGATGCCGTGACCAATCGGTTCAGATCCTGGGGTGAGGACAACGTGCATAGTGAGCTTGAATTGCTTTCCTAGGGCTAGAAATTTCTTTTTGAGACGGAGGGCTTTTTGTTTGGTGACTTTTGCTTCAGGGCCGAACGGTATGTCAACAAGCACGTGGGTGCTTCCCGCAGCGAGTTTTTTGCTGAGAATGGATGCAATGAGCTGTGCTTCCGGATCGAGATCTAGTATGCGCCCTACTCTGATGAGTTTGTCGTCTGCGGGAGCCATACCCAGGGCGCCGCCCCAGGCAAGACAGGCATTTGCTTTTTTGACTATGGTTTGGAGTGTTGTTGAGGGGAAATCCACTTTTGCTAAGACCTCCATGACGTCTGCGGTTCCCGCTGCGGAGGTGATCGCTCTTGAGGAAGTTTTTGGCAGGGTGAGTCCGGCTGCAGCGCAGATAGCTACGACGATTGGTGTGGTTCTGTTTCCGGCGACGCCGCCGATCGAATGTTTGTCTGCTATTACTTTTTGTGCCCATTTTAGCGTCACGCCGGAGCGCCACATGGCCTCGGTGAGGTAAGCAGTTTCTTGTAAAGACAGAGATTTTTCTTTGACTGCCATGATAAAGTAGGCTATCTCTGCTTCTGATAAAGAACCAGATACGATCTCGTTGATGATAGTTTCTATTTCTTTTTTTGAAAGAGATTGGTTATGGAGCTTCTTGCTGATGAGTGCTACGCTTTTTGGCTGGTGGTTGTTCATAAATAATTCCTCTTTTTTAGGCGAACAGTTGATCGAGCTTGCCTTCTTGATAGGCCTGTAAGAAGACGAGGAAATAGGCCAGGATGAGTGGGCCGATGATGAGACCAAGGATGCCGAAGATGAAGAGGCCGCCGATCATTCCAACTAAGATGACCACTGGGGAAATGTCTGTGTTCTTGGAAACAATATAAGGTCTGAGGATGTTGTCTATTCCGTTAACGATGACGGCATTGTAGATGAAGAAAGCTACTGCTACGACTGCGCTTCCCTTGATTAGGAGATATATCGTGACGGGCACCCAAACGAGAGTTGGGCCTACAATAGGAATAATTGCCAAGACTGTTGCCAGGAGAGTAAGGATGAGGGCGTTTGGAACGCCGAAAAGTAACAAACCTAGGCCTGCTAAAATACCTTGAGCTATTCCTATGATAATCTGCCCGTAGACTATTGAGTTGGTAATGTCCTTGAAGTGTTTGATGAGTTGCTGCTCTTTTACGACACTTAGCGGAGATAGGCTTTTTACAAAGCCCTGAAGTTTTTCTGTGTCTCTTATTGTGAAGAAAAATACAAAGAGCACAATTACTGAGTGTAAGAGAAGCGTTGGGAAGTTGAGGAGAAACGCTGCGAGGTTGTTGAGAATTGTTGAGGCAAGTTTGCTAATAAAACTGTTCGAGGCTACTGTGACTTGAGTCGTGAATGTTTCTGAGGCTGTTGGGAAAAGGCTGGTGACCAATGAAGGTATGTCTGCTGTCTGAGAAAGTGTGAAGACCTCGAAGACTTGTTGTGTGACTATGGGCACGAGGAACCAGAAAGGGAGAGCTACGATGAGGAATGCGATTATGCAGATAACGCTTGCCATGACATTCTTGCTCTTCATTCTTTTCATTAGCTTTCTCCGGACAGGCATGAAGATATACGCAAGTAGGAGGCCGCCGATGATTGAGAAGATTATTGGTTTTATGAGAAAGAAGGCTAGAATGGCGAGGGCTGCGAGAATGGCTGTTCCTGCGATTTTTCTCATGTCTTTTTCGCTGAGTGCCATGTCGGGGTGAAGGTTTGGGTTTATATAAATGTAAGGATCGGGGAAGTTTTATAAAGCAATTTTTTCTTTGTGGGTGATGTCGAGCGTTGTAAAGAAGATTTTTGACACTGCCGAAGCAAGTTCGGCAAGCCCTCGCAGCTCGGACTCTGTGAACGCTGCTTCAGATGGAGAAATTGATGAAGAGGTGCATGGGGCGTTGGTGAAATTTAGTAAGGGGTCTTTTCCGGATAGATGGTTAGTTGAGTCGAAGAAGCAGAAAGATAAGTGGGCGGTGAAGACGAGTGCGGAGTTTGCGAATTTTCTTGTTCGGGAATGTTTGCCTGCTGAGGGGAATGTGGAGGTGAAGGGTGTTGTTGTTTCTACGGAGAAGCTTGCTGATGTGTTGGATTTGCCTGTGGAGCGGGTGAAGCAGTTTATGGGAATCAAGCAGAATATTATTTCTGGGGAGATTGAAGTTGAGAAGATTCGGGAGGCTATGGAGAAATACCCTCGGGCGTTTTTTGCGTTGTCGTTTTCTACGGATGATTGTGTCTTGAAGATCAAAGCAAAGGCACCGAAGAGTGCGAAGCCGAGCACGAAGGGCGATAAGGAAGTGAAGATTGATTTTTGTTCGGTGAAGACGACTAACGAAGAGTTGGTGAGGGATTTGTTGTTCGATTGTCTTGCTGCGAAGCACGTGAGGGTGTCACATGAGTTTGTTATTTCTGAGATTGAGTTGCCTGCTGGTGTTGAGGATCCTGTGGAGATTCGAGAGAGGGCTGTTCGGAAGGGTGTGTTGAAGCGGACTGTTGTTGCTGATGGTGCTGAGAAGCAGAGTGAAGCAGAGTTTGCTGCTTAGGTTTATATAGGAGATTTCATACCTTTTTCTATGGGTAAAGCTCTTTTGTCTTCCTTGGTTGCTTTGTTTGTTTTGGTATTAATCGCCTATAACTTAACTTCTTCCGGGATAACTTTTATTTTACATTTGCTCTTGCTCATACTGGGGCTCTCTATCTCTATTTTGATGACTAATCGTGTGACTAAATCTAAGAATACTTTAAAGTCAAAAATTTACTTCTCTTTTATCTTGCCCTCGTTTATATTCTTCTCTATAATATTCTCCACTTTTCTTGGAACCCACCATGATATCGAACAATATGGGATAATTCCATCTCTTTTTTCTATGTCTGCGATCATAGTTGGGGTGATCAGTCTGATAATCGGGGTCGTTTTGTCTCTGAAGAGAAAGAATAGTGGAGACCTTGAATACGATCTAAAACCCACCCTCAAAATTCTGAGCGTGATCTTCATACTCCTCTTCGTTCTGTTCTTCTACAACAGAATGTTATTGGGTCTTGCACTCTCAACAGAAGCAAAATCCCTATGCCATCTCACGATCTCTCCGGAGATTAATTCTCTCCTCTTTAATGCAGGAATCAAAGAAAGGTGTTTGTTTTTGACTTCTATGAAAGAGTCTAAAACAGGGGAGATCACCTGCGGAGAACTTGAAGGCAGAGGGGCTAAGAATTCTTGTTACAGTAATACTGCTAAAGAAAGGAGAGATGTGAAGATTTGTGTGGACAACGTCATTCCAGAAGGAAGTTCATCAGAATACTATGAATGTTCTTCGGCCATTAATCATCTAAAAGATGATCTTTATGAGATCCTAAAAGACCCTCTGCATCCTGATATTATGTATGCTGTCAAATCGACACCTGAACTTGGAATCTATTTATCAGGAGCAGGATCTGCTAAATATGCCAGATACTTGCCCCTAGTTGAGAACGTGGCTGCACAGGGTAATTTGGACGTAAGAAAAGCAGCCCTAGATATCCTAATCAATAGGGCGGCCTCGAAACCATTTGAAGAGGAAAAAAGAATTCTAAGAGAAGAGGTTTTGCCTATTATTGGGGAGGATCCAGCACTACAGGAATACACAGAGATGATCAATCAGATTTTGAGTGCTGTTCTCCTGGAACCGATTCCTGGTGTTTCTGTGCCAACACCATAACTTCTTCAATAATCTGAGATTGTCAAGTGATTTTGTTAGTTTGATGTTGAGCAAGCTTCTTTTTCTCTTGATTCATGTGAGGGAAAGGTTTATAATCTCCTTGGAGTATTCATGGTTACTTACTTAGGAATACTCCTATGAAATCTCATAGTTTGAAACTGTTGATGTTGTTGAAAGAGCAGAAAGTCGTGACGAGCTCGGAGGCTGCTCGAGCGCTGAAGGTTTCGTGGAATACTGCTGATAATTATCTGAAAGAGTTGCTTATTGAGGGAAGTGTTGAGCGGTTAAAGAAACAGGGGGTGACGTTATGGGTTTTGAAATGAGGTTTTCTAGAAGGGGGCAGGCTACGATCTGGGTGTTGGTTGCGTTAGTGATTGTGGTGGCCCTTGCTGTTTTGTTCTTTTTGCGAGGAGGGGAGGGGCCGAAGGTAGATTTTCAGCAGAGGTTTTCTCCACAAGGATTTTTGGAGCGGTGTGTTCGTGAGAATGTGGAAGATGTTATTGAGGTGATGGGGCCTCGAGGAGGGTTTGTGGCGCCGCAGCATTCCCAGATGTTTGATGGGCAGGAAGTGACATATCACTGTTATACCAGGGGGAACTACTTACCTTGTGTGCAGCAGCATCCGATGTTATTGCGGGAGATGGCTGTGGAAATAAAGAATGAGACGTTCGATGAAATTCAAGGTTGTTATGGCTTGTTGGAACAAGAAGTGGGAAAGCGTCAGGGTTCTATGGAGACAGACGTTTTGGACATGAACGTTGCTCTGGCAAGGGATCGGATCATCGTTGAGCTGTTGGGGAGAACGACTATTTCTATCGAAGGTGGAACTGTGAGTTTTGATTCTTTTGAAGTCGAGGTGATGAGTCCTTTAACGAAACTGGCGAATGTGGCGATGGAGATTGCAAGTCAAGAGGCGAAGTATTGTTACTTCTCGTATGATGGATATCAGTTGTTGTATCCGAGATTTGACATTCGGAAAACGGTGATGGGTGATGATGTTCGTGTGTATACGATTGAAGATAAACCGTCGAAGCAGAAATTCTCATTAGCTATAAGGAGTTGTGCGATACCGCCTGGGATTTAGATGATGTTGAAGAGGATTGCTCTGTTGGAAGTGTTCTTGTTAGTTGTGGCGACGTTTGCTTTTGCTTCGATTTTGTCTGATGCTTTTACAGGGTCTGTGGTTCCTGAGCAAGATCGGAAGAGGAGTTTGTTGCCGCCGTTGCTTTCTGGGCTGGGGAGATTGGTGTTTAGTGAAAGAGGACTTGTTTCGGCGTTAGAGGCGGATGACTTGCAAGAGGGAGCGCATACGTGTCTGCTTGGGAATGATGGGGCGTTCTGCCAAGAGTATATTGCTAGTGATTGCGCTGATGCGTGTTCTGAAGCATGTGTGCCGACGACTCGGGAGTTTGTCGCTGCGTGTAAGCCGGGGACGTGTTTCGATCCGGTTGAAGGGACTTGTCAAGCTGGAGCTCCGAGAGTGTTATGTGAGGAACATGGAGGGGAATGGCTCGAAGACAGATTTGAGAATGTGGCACAGTGTCGGGAGGGCTGTTGTGTGTTGGGAGATCAGACAGATTTTACGACGGAACGGCAGTGCAGTCGGCAGAGCAATGTCTTAGGGGTTTCTTTTGATTATCGTCCGGAGATTCGGACGGAGATCGAATGTCTTGCTCTGGCGAGGACGCAAGAGGAAGGGGCGTGCGTTTTCGAAGAAACTGTTGATGGATTGGATCAGCGGAATTGTGTTTTCTCTACTCGGTCTGCGTGTCTTGCTGTTTCGGAGGCAGAGTTCCATCCCGGGCTGTTGTGCTCAAATCCAGAGCTAGGGACGATTTGTGTCCGGCAATCGAGCACCGCTTGTGTGGAGGATCGGGATGAAGTGTATTGGTTTGATAGCTGTGGTAATCGGGAGAACATTTATGATGCTAACAAGGCTGCGAGCTTCAACGACGGACGAGTGCAGCCCAAGAACGAGGCGTGTGAGTTGGTTGTTGGAGGGAATGAAGTCGCTCGGCAGAGCACGTGCGGGAATTGTAATTATTTGTTAGGGAGTAGGTGTGGGACTAGGGGTGGAGGTGAGAGACTTGCTGATGGGTCTCAAGAAGTGGTGTGTCGTGCTTTAGGGTGTAAGGATGATCAGGGCAAGGAGCGAAAGAATGGAGAGAGTTGGTGTGTGTATCAGAGTAAGTTGGGGACGGATGGAAATCCTCCGGAGAGGTCTGTGGCTGTTCCGGGGAGTAGGCACTATCGGCAGGTGTGTCTTGATGGAGAGGTTCGGACGGAGCCGTGTGCTGATTTTCGGAATGGTATTTGTGTGGAAGATCGAGTTGACTTGCCTTCTGGTGGAGAGTTTGCGAACGCAGCCTGTCGGACGAACTTGTGGCAGCAGTGTTTGGATTACAACTCACAGATTGAGGATGATCCTGACGAAGGTGTTAGGTTATGTAATGAAAATCCGGATTGTTATATGAATGAAGTTAATCTTGTTCGAAAAGATAAGGATAATTTCAAGTTTAGCATGTGTGTGCCTGCGCATCCTGCAGGATTTAATTTGCGGACTCGAAATACCGGTCTGGGGGCTTCGGGGATTTGTGGGATTGCGAGCCAGACGTGCACATATTTTGAGGTTAAGACGCTGACTAGTGGGTGGAAGTGTAAGAGAAACTGTGCGTGTAAGGGGGCAGAGTTTACCGAGGATATGCATGATCTGTGTATGTCGTTGGGAGATTGTGGAAGTTCTGTGAATTATGAAGGGACGTATACTAAGAATCATGGGGTTAAGGGGGGAGCTGATTTGGGAGGGAGTTATGTGAATCGGTTACAGACTTATGATGATGTTGATGCTGGAGAGTATTTGGAGGCTGATTTTGCTGCTCTGTTGGGGATTTTGAGTGGGGCTCCTGGGGTTGGAGAGGGGATTGGTGAGCCGGAGGCTCCGGAGGATGAGACCAAGGATGAGAGGAGGATTATCCTTCATACTTCTGG
Source organism: Candidatus Pacearchaeota archaeon (assembly GCA_002687255.1). Lineage (GTDB taxonomy): Archaea > Nanobdellota > Nanobdellia > Pacearchaeales > GW2011-AR1 > ARS50. The sequence goes on from NYZR01000013.1 coordinate 41,795, forward strand.
AGGGGTGGGTGTTGCTCTTGCTTCACTGGCCTACATTGCTCCTGCTGCGTTTGGTTCTGTTGGGCTTGGTGCTGGAAGCGTCCTTTCAGCCCTGGGCATACATGGGGGTGGATTTGGTCTTGGAGCCAGTCCGACCTTTGGTGGTGTTGGATTCGGAGGGGCAGCGATGGGCGCTGCTGTAGGATTTGCTGTTACTGGTCTTCTGATTAATATGCTTGGGATAGGGCCTGGTTTAGATCAGGGGGTTGCCTATACCTTGATTGCTGCGGGAGCTCTTGCAGGTGGTGCTCTTGGTTTGGGTGTTGCTGGGGCNGGANGCGCTGCCTTTGCNAAAGGAGCCCTTANCTTCGGATGGGTGACNGCGATNGTGGTNNTTGCAGTCTTGGTGATTTTCAAGTTGTTGGGGATCGGAAAGATACGGAAAAAGAATGTCCAGTTCAATTGCCGGCCGTGGCAGGCTCCTCTCGGGGGCAGTGAGTGTGGGAGGTGTGATAGCTCTAGTGGGTTAGGGTGTTCTCGGTATCAGTGTAACAGTCTTGGGCAGACGTGCGAGTTGTTGAACGCTGGTTCTTCAGAACAGGTGTGTGAGGATATTAGTCCGCATGATGTGACGCCGCCGGTGATGACTCCTCGGGAATCTGCTTTGAGTGAGGGGTTGGCGTATCAAGGAGCTGGTGTGCTTGGAGTGGAAGTGAAAGCATTAGATGGGGATGGTTGTGTCAAAGAGTATCAAGAACTTGGCTTCGGGTTTGATTTGGATGAGCCTGGGCAGTGTCGGTATGACTTCGAGCATACGACGGAGTTTGACGAGATGAGTGAAGACTTTGGGGGATTGAACTTGTTTATGAAGGAGCATGAGGAAGTGTTGAGGATGCCGTCGTTGACTGAGCTCGGACTGACAGGGTTTGATCCGTCGAGACGGGCGAATGTGGAGTTGTTTGTCAGATGCAGGGATGCGAATGGAAATAGCCAAGTGCAAGAGTATGCTGTGTCATATTGTGTGAAGCCGGCTGAGGATGTGACGCCGCCGATTGTGAAGTCTCGGAGTCCTGTTAGGGAAGAAGTGAAGTTTGATGCAGTTAATATCTCAGGTGGTGTTTACACAAATGAACCAGCTGAGTGTCGTTGGAGTGATGTGGATCGGGATTATGATTTGATGGCTAACGAAATGACTTGCCTGAATGACTTTACGGAGGAAACGGCGTTGGGCTTTTTGTGTTTGACTGGCTTCCCTGTTGATGAAGAGAGTGAGGAATACTTTGTGAGGTGTAAGGATCAGCCTTGGCTTGATTTTGACGATGAAATTCAAAGAGAGGGGACGAGGAACGCTATGTCAGAAAGCTTTTCGTATACCATCAAGAGAACTACTAAAGAACTGGAGATTGATTCTGTGTCTCCAGATGATGAAACGCTTGTGTTCGGTCAGGAGCCGGTTTCTGTTTCTCTTGTTGTTCAGACTGTCGGCGGATTAGATGGGACGGCGGAGTGTTCGTATGAAATTTCAGGGCAGCAGATTCCTTTCTTTGATACTTTCGGAGAGAGCCACAGGCAAGAGTTCCAGAGCTTCTCTCCTGGAGTGAAGGAACTGCCGATTACTTGTGTTGATCAAGTCGGGAATGTTGCTGAAAGCGGACGGCGAGATTTACGCTAGAGATTGATGCTGCGGCGCCGGTGGTTGCTCGGGCGTATCGGCAAGCGGGCAGCTTAGTGGTGGTGACAGATGAGCCTGCGACGTGTGCGTGGAGTCCTTTGGATTGTGGATTTGCTGTTGCGGATGCTTCTGGGGATGACGAAGTGACGGTGATGACTGGCGGCTCGAGAAGTCACTCGATAGGATTTGATGCGGGGACGACCTATCATGTGAAGTGTGCTGATGTGTTTGGGAATACTGCGGGGCAATGTCAGATCGTTGTTAGAGGAGGTATTTGATGGTTCAAAAGAGTTATAAATCGGGAAGGCGTGGTTGCTCCATGGTTTATGGGGTGTCTTCTAGCTCGAACACTCGGACGCATCCAACGTGTTCGAGACNNTCGAAGNAGCGAGCTTCTTCGGGGCCATTGAACATGCGATCCATTAGAGCATGTTCAAGGCAGTCGAAGNCGCCTACGGTGTCNCGAGCCTCGAGGACTCGCNCTCTTGGAACGTCCTCGAGGGGGCAAGTGACGGTATTTGTGATTGTGGCGATCGCTATCATTGTGGTGCTGTTGGCTGTGTTTTTTGGGCCGCAGTTGGCCGACCGGCTGAATGTGTTGGGCGGGGCGAAGGTGTTCTCGCCGCAAGGGTTTTTGCAAGAGTGTGTGCAGCCGAAAGTTGTGGAAGATGTTGCCTTGTTGAGTCGTCAAGGTGGATATCGGAATCCTTCTGGAACGGTGCTGGTTGATGGCAAGCCGGTGAAGTATCTTTGCTATACCTCTTCTTATTATGAGACTTGTGCGGTGCAGCAGCCATTGCTTGTTGGGCAGTTCGCTGGGGAACTTGAGAAAGGAGTTCGATCGAGGGCGAACGAGTGTGTCGGTTTGCTGAAGCAGGAATATGCTCAACGAGGGTATAGTGTGACTGGGGAGCGGAGAGGGGTTGCTGTTCGTGTGGTTCCCGAAAGAGTGGAGGTGCAATTCGATGTGCCGTTGACGGCGACTAAGGGTGAAGAGAGCAGGCAGTTTTCTGGTTTCGATGTTGAGGTAAAGAGTGGAATGTATGAGCTGTTGATGATTGCGACGAGCATTATTGACTTTGAGTCGACTTATGGGGATTCGGAGACGACGTTGTATTTGCAGTATTATCCAGATTTGTCGATTGAGAAGACGAAGTTGAGTGAGGGGACTTCTGTGTATCGGTTGAGGAATGTGGTGACTGAGGAAGAGTTTGTGTTTGCTTCTCGGAGTTTGGCTTGGCCTCCGGGTTATGGTTTGGAGGTGGCTGGATGAGGAAACTGGGGTTGTTTGTGTTCGCTGTTGTTTTAGCTGCTAGCTTTGTTGCTGCGGCGACTCACACTGTTACGATTCAAGGCTTTTCCTTTTCCCCTTCTTCCTTGACGATCGATGTGGGTGATACGGTGAGATGGGTTAATCAAGACAACACGCCGCATACGGCTACATCGACAGGGGGGTCGGCGGGCTTTACGACGGGAACCTTGAATCAGGGGCAGTCTCAGACTGTGACATTTTCTGAGTCTGGATCTTACTCGTATCAGTGTAATTTTCATCCTACGATGACGGGAAGTGTGACGGTGCGTTCTGCTAGTTCTTCTAACCAAGCGGCGCCTGCAGCCGCTCCGGTCTCTGGCGTGACTTCTGGGAATCATGACTCTCTTGCCGCTGCACAAGGAGGCTCTGGAGATGCGACGGTGTGTTGTGAGAAGACGACAAGTGGTTTGTTCTGTCAAGACGTTGAAGCGAGTGCGTGTGGCGCAAGTAGTAGGTCGACGCCGGCAGCGTGTGAGAGCACGAGCTTCTGTCGACTAGGGACGTGTTTTGATTCTTCGGAGGGGACGTGTTTGGATGGGACGCCGCAGTTAGTGTGTAATGCAAATGGCGGGACGTGGACTGAGGAGACGCCGCCGCAGTGTAATCTTGGCTGCTGTGTCTTGGGAGATCAGGCAGCGTTTGTGACGCTAACGAGATGTAAGCACTTGTCTGCTAGTCTTGGTTTGGAAACGCATTATCGACAGGATATTGGGGACGAGGTTTCTTGTGTCTTGAGTGTTCAGGATCAAGAGAAGGGAGCGTGTGTGTTTGAGTTCGAGTTTGAACGGACGTGTAAGGGGACGACGAGGGCTGAGTGTGATGCAGGAATTGATGGGAATGAAGGAGAGTTTTTTGCTGGGCGGTTGTGCTCTGATNNNGANNTGGCNACGAACTGTGGGCCTTCAACGGANACNANGTGTNTGNCNGGNAAGGACGGNGTNTATTTTGTGGANACGTGTGGNAATCCTGCGAACGTGTATGATGCTTCNAAAGTAGAGGANNANNNNTATTGGGCAGAGATTGTTGATGTGGATCTGAGCTGTAATGCGGGGAGTGCGAATGCCGGGGACAAAGGGTGCGGGAACTGTAATTATTTGCAAGGGAGCATTTGTAGGGGGGCGGAAAGGTTGAGTAGGCCGACTTATGGTGATTTTATTTGTAAGAGTTTGAATTGCGGGGGGACGCAAGATGGATCCGAGCGGAGGCATGGGGAGAGCTGGTGTGTTTACAATGATGCTGGCGGGCGAGACGATAGTAAGAATTCTGTTGGAAGCAGGTATTACAAGCATATCTGTATTAACGGTGAGGAGGTTTTGGAGCAGTGCGCTGATTTCCGGCAAGAGGAGTGTATTGAGGATGCGATCGAGACAGAGGATGGTGACTTTAGTCAGGCGGCGTGTCGAGTGAATCGGTGGCAGGACTGCACCGCTCAGACTGACCAGAGTGATTGTGAGAATACGGATCGGAGGGATTGTCGATGGGTGACGCCACAGGTTGGTCAGTTTGTGGTTGCTATTGCTGTTCAGGAAGATGGGTCTGGTGTGGATGGTGTTTGTGTGCCTCAGAATGCTCCAGGGATTCAGTTCTGGGCTGGAGAGGAAGCGCTTGGGATTTGTGGGCAGGCGAATGCGCAGTGTGTGGTGACTTTGGAGAAGGGGTTGTTTGATGGTGGTTTGGAGTGTGTGAGGAATTGTCATTGTTGTGCCCCTAGTGATTTTGGTGGTTGTGTTGGTGCCGAGTATGATAAGTGGATTGATCAACACTCAGAGCTATGTTATGCTTTGGGTGATTGTGGGCCTGGGGTGAATTGGATTGGGGTGAAAGGGCGCAGGCCAGGGTATGAGAAGATTATTGAGAAGTTTCAGCTTGGGGGAAGTGGGGGGAGTTCGGGCGGCGGGCTGTTTGGGTCTCCTGGCGGGGCTGGTTTGGGTGGGTCTCCGTCGTTTTCTCCTTCTTCTGGGGTTGTTGGTTCTGGCGGTTTGTTTGGGTAGTTTTGTTTCCTTGAGTGGTGAATGACCGAAAGGTTTACATATCATGTTTTCTTGTGGTTTTTATGAGTTATACGGACATTGTGGCAGCCTATGAGGGGTCGAAATATCTAGCTGGGGCTGTGCCCTTGAAGGTGGCATCTGTTGTTGGATTGGCGTTGGTAGTTGGTA
>NYZR01000014.1 GCA_002687255.1 Candidatus Pacearchaeota archaeon
GTCTGGGATAACTCCGGATCTCTTTGTGATAAGAGCTTTGTTTCTCAGGATGTTATCGTGCTTGGTGAAGAAAGGCCGATTCCTGCCGGAGTTCTTTCAAGAGAACGGATTACTAGAAGAAGCTTCGCTTCTCCTGCTGATAAGATGTGTAGGTCTTTTTGGTTTGATGGGCCACAGGTTAAGGAGCCTAATAAAGGGAAAGATATTTCTTACGAGTGGGATTTTGGGGATGGGAGCGCTGTTGTAACTAAACCGGAAGTTTACCATACGTTTCCTCGGGGTGGAGAATATAAGGTTACTCTTAAAAGATTAGATCAGAAGACCGGAAATTACTTGGAACCGATTCTGCAACGTATGCATGTGAATTCTGCACCCATTGCTGTTGGAACATTTCAGACTGTTTTGAAGGTTGGTGAGGCAGGCGAGTTTGACGGAAGGTTGAGTGAGGATGCGCAAGATGATGAATTAACCTATCGGTGGGACTTCGGAGATGGGACAACAAGTGAAAGTGTAGTGAATACCCATGCTTATCAGAGGCCCGGTCGGTATTTAGCATCTCTTTTTGTTTGGGATGATTCTGGGACTTCTTGTAATGTTAATGTTGTTTCTCAGTATGTTACTGTTGTTCCCCAGAATGTTCCTGTTGTTTTTGCTGAGGGTGTGTCGTTGGAGAGGTTTACGTTGAAGCGTGTTACTGATGAGCTTGAAGATGTGGATTTTTCTTCGAATCGTCCTGATGATACGAAATATCTTGTCTTTCTAGATGGCAAACCTCTTCGTCTTGTTTTTGCTAAGGAATCTAGAGAGGTTTATTCTTATCGTGACTCTGGTTCTGGCGGGTTATTTTCTCCTTTTTTTGTTGCGTCTGTGTCTGATGGGGGAATTGTTAAACTATTCCCTGGTGAAAAGGGCCCTTCTTGGAGCCGTTATGTTTCTCAGAACTATCTAACTCAAAGGGATGCTGATTTGATCAGGCGTTCTCTTGGTGTTTTAGATGGGAGCAGGGTTGATTTTGATAATTTGAGGTTTGTTGACCCTGCTGAATTTTCTGATTGCTCTGTTCAGCTTCTCAAGGGAGGTGGTTCTGTGATTGCAGAGGGGGCTGCTGTTGAGCTTGCTGATCGTCTTTCTGTGAGCGTTCGTGATTGTCCTCCTGGAGCAAAGATTTTTCTCGTTCGTGAAGGGAATACGGTGGGCAGGTTTGATACTGAAAAAGAAGTTAAGGCTGATGGCACGGTTTCATTCAAAGTTGCTTGGGTGGCTACTGCTGATGAAGGGATTGAATTTGGTTTTGGAACATGGACAGCTACTGTCGAGTTTAATAAGAATGTTTTAGCTCGTTCATCATTCCGTATTGATGGGAAGAGTGGGCAAGAAGCTCCGAGGTTTGTTGTTAGTAAAGGATAGTGGGGACTATCTCTCATCTATTCGTTTCTGTTATTAGTTCACAGGAGTTCTATTTACTCTTACTGGCACATAATTCTGTCTTTTTGGTGGTTCTACTAATTTTATAGGTTTTGTAGCTTTCGTTTGTGGCATTACTGGAGCTGGAGGAACGTAGGATAGGTCTGCTACGTTTTCTACGAAGAAGTTTCCTCCGTTTCTACTGAAAAATTGCACGAGACCTTTATTTCCATCTCCTAGTGCGTGGTTGATTCTAAATTTGGGGTCTGATACTAGGATTATGTTTTCTTCTTTTTGCATATCTGTATCTGTTCCGTAGGCTACATTTCTAAGGTGTGAGTCCTTACCGAAGTCTAGAAGAGGCACTTTGAATCGTGATTCTCCTACGCTTCCTACACGTTTCCCTTCCCTGAGTGTTTTTCTTTCTGCGGCGATTTCTGTGCTCAAATGTGTAATTGTAGGGTCTCTTTGGAAAACGATGGCAGAGCCGTCCTCATACATTAAATGGTGTGTTCCTGCGACAGGATCAACATCCTCTACCATGATTGCTCTGTCGACTGCAGCATAGGGGAAGAGCGTGGATTTATCTACTGGGGCGTTACCAAGGCTTACATCGTAGTTAGATAAGGGGAAGAATGAATATTCCTTGCCTGCAATATTTACAATGTTTGCGCTTGCGTCAAATTGTCTATCTCCGAATTTTCGGCTATTCATGTCGTTTCCAGCATTACTTGTATATCTGCTATTTCGACCTGTTCTAAATGTATCTGGTTTTCGGTTTGATCTACATCCTGTAATTAATGCTATTGTTCCTGTTCCGACACCTTTAATAAAGTCTCTTGTGGTGATGTCTTTATTTATCATACTTTTTTAGAGCGGTAAAGGGTATTTAAATGTTTCTATTTTGTTACCTTTTAGGAGTTATAACAGAATTCATTGATTGGGGGTGGTAAATGTGGGGGTGTTTGGGGGTTTGGTTTTGCGGGTTGGGGTTCGTGAAAGAGGTGCTCGTGGAGCGGAGCCCCCTGGCTACTTCAACTTCTGTAGAAGTGTGAAGTATTTGAACCTCTGGAAACTGGTTGCGTTTGAAACCTTCACATCCCCTCGGATTTGTCATGTCCTTCGGACATGAAATGCGGGAAAGAGGATTCGAACCTCTGTAGGCACTAAGCCAACAGGTTTCTTCGAGAGTTTTTCTCGCCTAAGCCTGCCCCGTTTGACCGCTCCGGCATTCCCGCATTGTGTTTTTGCGGATGACGGCACTAAGGATGAAATCCTTTCAGCCGGCATTCCCGCATTGCAAGGAAACTAACAGTTTCCTTTGCTAACCTTCCCTTGAGATACGTGAACGAGGTTAAAAAGATATGGGTTTAGTTAACTCTTTTGAGGACATCTTTCAGCATTTTCTCTCTGACCTTTCCAACGACTGGTGCGAGTTCTGTGTTTGTTTTTCCTTGTATGTAAAAAAGGTTTATATTCATCCAGTTTGGGAATCCCTTGGGTGTTTGTCTTCTTACGATGTATTTTTCATCAACACCATCTAGGCCAAAATATTTTGCTAATTGATCGAAAATATTCTCATTTATATCTAGACGAACGCTCATCATCCTTTGTCTTTCTTTTGGATCTTCACAAAATTTTTCATCTAGATGTATTGATCCTCTCAGGAGGGGACTTTTTGGATTGTTCTCTAGTCTCATTTGTATTCCATCGGTAAGTCCGGAGTTATCCCTTTTGATTTCTATTTTTCCGTTTTTATCATGGTCTACTGCAACCACATTGTAATTTACTAGGGATGCGTCAACATTTTTTCTGTTATAGGTGAAGTTTTTGCCATCTAATCCAGATCCCAATATGCCTCCTGCGCCGTTGTCTCTCTCGTCTGGATCATTCATTACTTTCTTAGCTAGTGTGTGCGCTAGGTTTTTTTCGCTCTCTCCATCTGCCGCTTCTGTTACGTAGGGTGCAGCCAGGACTGCTCCTGTTGCTTTGAGAAATTCTCTTCTTGTTCCTGGCATGATTTTTTTGAGGAAGAACAGTATTTAAATGTTTGTTTTGTTGTTACTATGGGATGGTCGTCTTTTTTGGGTGTTGAGGAACTACTTCTTCTTTGCTTTCTTGTCGTCTTTTTTTTCTGAAGAACCCAGGTTTCCTACTTTCGCTTTGAGTTTGTCTTCGATGCCGAGTCGGTCGATGAGTTCTTTGTATCGGTTTCGGATCGTGACTTCGGTGATGCCTGCGACGTCCGCTACTTCTCTCTGTGTCTTCTTTTCGTCGTTCATCAGNGCNGCNACNTANAGNGCTGCNGCTGCGATGCCTGCTGGGCCNCGGCCNGANGTNAGTTCNGAGATNTCNGCTTTCTTCANGACTTTGAGNGCGTCGTTTTGGGATTTGGGAGAGAGATGCAGGATGGAGGCGAATCGAGAGATATAATCTTTTGGGCTTGAAGGGGTGACTTTGATTTTTAGTTTTCGGATGATGAATCGGTATGTTCGGCCGATTTCTTTTCGCTCGACGTCTGAAGCATTTGAGATTTCATCTAGTGTTCTTGGAATGTTATAAGATCGACAGGCGGCGTAGATGCAAGCTGCTATGACTGATTCCATGGAACGTCCTCTTACTAAACCACGTTGGAGGACGTAGTTGTAGACTCTGGATGCTTCGTCTCTCACCACACTTGGTAGGTTGAGGAAACTTGCTACTCTTCTTAGCTCGGCCATTGCTAATCTTAGGTTTCTCTCTATGGATGTGGAGACTCTCTCTTGCCATTTCTTGAGTCTGAGGAATTTTCGAGTTTGTCCGGCTTCTAATCTGTAAATGTCAGAGATTTCGCCGACGTTTGTTGTTAGACCTTTGTCGAATTTTTGCATGCTGAGAGGGGCACCGCCACGGCCTTTTTTTTCGTTTTTGTCGAATTGTCCGCCTGCATCTTGTCCGGTGTCTACCATTTTGTCTTCGACGATCAGACCGCATTCGTTACAAATGATTTCTCCGACTTGGTGGTCATGGGTGAGGTTGACCGAATTGCATTCTGGGCATCTTTGGACGTATGACATTTTAGGAAAAGTTTATAAATGAATTCGAGGGTTTAGGGTATATAAACTTTTCGGTGGTCTTCTTTTTTTATCGACGAGAATTTATTCTTTGACCAGGACAGCATTCACATGACCTTCTTGACTCGGTCGGTTTGTTATGCGGGCCTTGCCTTCGGCGGTTTCGATGATGGATCCTCTCGCTAGAAGGTTTGATCGGGCGAAGAATCTGTTTTGTGGGGTTTCGATGACGTTCTTGATTTCTGTTTTGATTGTTTTCTTGTCTTTGATGAGGTTGACTTGGTTTTCTTTGAGGGAGCGAGTTTTTTTGGTGTGGCCTTGGCCTGCCGTCTTTTTTCTTCGGGGTTCTCCGATGGTTGTTCTGGTTGGCTGTCGCTGTTTTTCGTGGAGCTTTTTCTTTCGGCGTTGGTGGTATTTGCCGCCGGTTGGTTTTCTTCCTTGCTTCATGCTTTGATTTGGTGAGGGGGGATTAAAAAGGTTTTGGTTTGGGGGGAGAAAATAGCTGAGCTTCGCTCAGTTATCTGTGGGCGCCTTCGGCGCTGAATTAAATGCAGACCAAGGATTGGGTGATGTAGATGTGTTGTTCATTTTTACGGTTGCAAAACTTTAAATAGGCTCCTTGTTGAGAGGCGATATGGTTAACGGAGTAGAGCGACCGCTGGATCTTTTGAATCAGTCGAAGGGTAAGGAAGTTATGGTGCAGTTGAAGTCAGGCAAGGAATTTAGTGGAACGCTTTTGGCTTTTGATATTCACATTAATGTTGTTCTTGATAATGCGAAGGAGATGGAAGAGGGCGAGGTGAAGAAGAGTATTGGGTTGACGTTTTTGCGTGGGGATACGATTATTTTTATTTCTCCTAGTGGCGGGAAGTAGTTTTAGACTTCAATCACATCCAGGTCTCTGACTAATTCCGTGTTCTTAAAAATCTTCTTGGCTTCATTTAACAGAACAGATTTATCAGGGTAGCGTTGGCCTACGTGTGTTAATATGAGTTTTTTACTTTTGGAGAGCTTGGCTATTTCTGCTGCTTGGGCTGCGGTGAGGTGGTTGTGTGATTGGGCGAGGGCTACGTCTTGTTGGGAGAAGCTGGATTCTGTGATCAAGAGATCTGCTTTGTTCGCTATTTTCAATGCGTTTGGATTGAAGAGGGTGTCCATGATAATGGCTACTTTCTTTCCTGGTTGATGGTATGTTATTTGTGAGGTTTTCACTTTCTTTCCTTCGTAGGTGATGTCTTTTCCTTCTTGTAGTTGCTTGAGATGTGGCCCCGGTTTGATTTTTAGTTTCTTCATTTTTGCTTTGTCGAGTCGGATTTTGTCTCTGACGTTGATGGCGAAGGCTACGCTTGGAGGGCCGTGTTTCATGCTCAGGGCTGAGATTTCTAAGTCGTTGGTTTTTTCTATGATGCCGGAGCTGATTTCATGGACGTTCATGTTGATCTTGATGTTGCCTGTGATGATCTTTAGTTGTTCTATCGTTTTCTTGGTTCCTTTGGGCCCGTAGAGCTCGAGAGTGCGTTGGTAGTCAGACATGGCTAGTGTTTGTAAGAGTCCTGGGAGGCCGAGGATGTGGTCTCCGTGCCAGTGGGTTATTAAGATGCGGGTGAGTTTTGTTGGTGAGAGGTTTGCTTTTCTGAATTGCCTTTGCGTGCCCTCTCCGCAGTCTATCAGGATGTTCTCTCCTGCGAGGGAGTAGAGTATTGCGGTATGGTTCCGACTACGTGTGGGGATTGCGTCTCCTGTGCCGAGGAAGGTTATTTTCGGGTTCATGGTGTTACTTGTTGGGAGAAGTATATAAAATGTGGGATGGGGATAATCCTCGAATCGCTTTGCGATTCGAGTTATCTATCGTTGCGCTCTGAGGAGCGCTTTCCACGCCCACCGTCTTGAGTTGGTAAGCTGCTGCCATTGTCGAAGCAAGTTCGACAAGCCCTCGCTGCTCACTCCACTTGAACGCAGCCTCGGACAAGGTTTGTTCGTTGAGTGAGAAGATTTATTAAGTGGATGCGTTTTAGAGTTTCATGAAAGGGAAGGTGATTGGAGTCTATACGGTTTTGATTGTGTTTGCTCTTGTTTTGGCGGCGTTACAGTTTGGGTTGTTTGGGACGATTACTGGGCAGGTTATTGCTGAGGAACTTTCTGATGGGGATAATATTACGGTGCGGAAGAGTATTACTTCTCTTGCGGTGGTGGATACGGAAGATTCTGGTTTCGGTCGGACGGGGGTTTTGTTGGTTGGGGCTTTGATTGTCTTGGGTATTTTGCTGTGGGTTATTTCACGGCATCGTCGGCATGCTGCAGGGATTGAGCATGCTGAGGGGAAGAAGGGGCGGAAGACTATAAGATTGGATCTGAATGATTGAGGCAATTTCTGTTTCTTATGGGTGGGATTTAGGGAAACTTTAAGTATGTCCTTTTTGTCTTACTTCTATGCAGAATAAATTTGTCAAACCTCTTTTTTTCATTAACGTGGTTTTCTTCCTTATTCTCTTTGCAGTGTCTTTGGGCATACTTCGTTTTTCTGACTTCTTGGCGCTTTCTTTCCTTTTTCTTAGCATTTTTGGGTTTTTTGGGTTCCCCCTCTTGGTTCTGATTTCAGGTATTCTTCTTTGGAAGGTGAAGAAGACGGGTGCTGATGGATTAGGATTGTCTGCTTTCTCTTTCCTTCTTTCCCTCATTAATGCCGTCTTCAATTATATCTTGCTTACTGGTATTCTTGGTAAGAATATGTGGTCTTGATTGTTGCTGCATTTCCTGTAATTTGAGTTTGAGCTACTGATAGAAAGATTTACATAGCTTTTTCTGGTTATTGTGGCATGGCTCCGTAGCTCAGCCTGGATAGAGCGACTGCCTTCTAAGGCGTGCTTTCGTGAGAAAGTGTGGGTGCTTCAGCGATGAAGTAAGCAGTAGGTCGCAGGTTCAAATCCTGTCGGAGCCATTCCGTTCACCGCAGTGAGTCCTAGGGCTTGTGAGAGGTTTCGAGCAAGAGTGAATCTGAATGGTGCGGTCGCTTCTAACTAAATCTTTAAAAGGTTCTGTAGGTCTAGAGCGTTGTGCGCAGGCATCAATGATGTAAGATTATTGGGGTCTGCGAAAGTAAAACTTGCGCAGGTAGCATAGTGGTAGTGCATTCGGCTGCAACCCGAATTGCCTGGGTTCGATTCCCGGCCTGCGCTTTGCTTGATTCGGTAATTGAACGTGCTCACAGAATCTCAGATTCTGTGGCAACTTCAACTCTTACGAGGTTGAAGTATTCCCGGCCTGCGCTTGCAAGGGAACCACGGTTCCCTTTGCTAACCCTCCCTTGAGTTAGTCCGCTACGCTGGGTGTGGAATCGAACGTGCTCGATGAGGCAAGCTCATCGGAAACTCTCGTGAGGTTTTCACTCGAGTATTCCCGGCCTGCGCTTATTACCTAAATCTTTAAGTAAGCCTATCTTTATTGTTCGGCATGAGGAAAATGAGATTTCCATTGTTTTGTGTTCGGAATGATGACGGACTGGATGTTTATTCCACTTACCTGCCTGTTCCTTTCACACAGTATCATGATCTCTGTGACAGGGTTGCAGAAGTTGCGGAAGAGGTGGCAAGGGAGAGCGTCGCAGTTGTTAATCCTGTTTTAGCCCATTCATATTCTTCTGCTGCGCTTTCTGTTCATTCTCTTTCTCGAGAGGGGGCTGTTTCCACTGGCTCTCGTCTTCTTGAGCTCTTTGATATGGAGCCGGAGTTTACTGATATTCATTCTCCTACTTCGTAAAAACATTTATTAACTCCGTTTTCATCGCTGGATCGTATAAGGAGGTTTATGAAATGGGAATAACAGGATATTGCGTTGTCTGTAAGGAGAAGGGGGTTCCGATGAAAGACCCTGAGATTAATCAGACAGCTCGTGGAGGATATATGGCAAAGGGTTTGTGCACGAAGTGTAACAAGACCAAGATGTGTGCTATCATGTCTAAGGACAACGCCGAAAAGGCTTTGGCTGCGGGTGACGCTAAGAAAGCTTAGATTTGTTTTATTTTTAAGATACTTTTTTATAGTATCGTAGTGGTTAACGTTCGTGGCGTTTATTGTTGNGAAGAAGATCAAGGGGCGTGAGTATTATTACTTGCGTGAATCGAAAAGAGTGGATGGAAAGGTGAAGGCGGTTACGCTGGCCTATTTGGGGAAGGATAAGGAGGAGGCTGAGAGGCGGGCGGCGGAGTTTTTGAAGGGGGTCGATATGAATAAGTCTGCAGGGAATAAAGCTGTGCCGAAGGCACAGTCATCTATCACTCGCTTAAGCTCGGGGAAGGGGAAAGATTTAAAGAGTGAGGGTGAGAAGGATGATTCTATGGAGAAGGGGCCGACGGATTTGACGATTGATGAACTTGCTACTTTTTGTAAGCGGAAAGGGATAGCATTTCCTAGTGGGGAGATTTATGGTGGTTTGGCAGGGTTCTGGGATTTTGGTCCTGCCGGGGCAGAGTTGAAGCAGAACTTGAAGGCTTCTTGGTGGCAGACGTTTGTTCGGTCAAGGGAGGACATGACTGGAATTGATGGGGCGATCGTGACGCACCCTAAGGTGTGGGTTGCTTCTGGACATGTGTCTGGGTTTAGTGATGTGTTTGTGGAATGTTTGAAGTGTAAGAAGGCGAATAAGGTAGATAAGCACGAGTTGGATGATGCGGTGTGTTCTTTCTGTGAAGGCGAGTTGGATAAAAAGGGAGCGAAGGATTTCAATTTGTTGTTTCCTTTGCCGATTGGTGCCGAGAATCAGGTGACTGCGTATTTGCGTGGTGAGACTGCTCAGTTGATCTTTGCTGATTTCAAGCAAGTGCAAGAACAAGCTCGGATGAAGTTGCCTTTTGGGATTGCTCAGATGGGGAAGGCATTTAGGAATGAGATTTCTCCTCGGGAGTTTTTGTTTCGGACTCGAGAGTTGGAGCAGATGGAGATTGAGTATTTTATTCGGTCTGGCCAGGAGTGTCCTTGGGTTTCGGAGGTTCGAGATGAGGAGATTGCGGTGTTGAGCGAGGAGGCGCAGACTGCTGAAAAAGATGCTGAGAAGATGACTCTTGGATTGGCCTTGGATAAGAAGATTGTGAGGCGGGATTGGCATGCGTATTGGATTGGGCAGAGTTTGAAGTGGTTTATCGGTCTTGGTGCTCGGAGAGAGAAGTTTAGGATTCGACAGCATAAGAAGGATGAGCTGAGTCATTATTCCTCTGATACTTGGGATTTGGAGTATGAGTTTCCTATGGGGTGGCGGGAGCTGCAGGGTTTCGCTGATAGGGGAACGTATGATCTTTCACAGCATGAGGAACATTCTGGAGCGAATTTGAAGATGCAGGATGTGGATGGAAAGCCTGTGCTTCCGGAAGTGGTATGTGAGCCTAGTTGGGGTGTTGGCCGGGCTCTGCTCGTGTTTTTGTTTGAGGCTTATCGGGATGATACTGAACGAGGGAATGTTGTGCTGAGTTTGTCGCCGGAGTTGGCTCCTGTGAAGGCTGCTGTGTTTCCTATTGTGAAGAAGGACGAGAAGGTTGTTGGCATCGCTCGTGAGGTGTATGATTCGTTGCGGAAAGAATGGAATGTGCAGTATGATGAGGGCGGGAGTGTTGGTAGGAGGTATGCTCGGCAGGATGAGCAGGGGACTCCGTATTGTATTACGGTTGATGGGGAAAGTGTTGAGAAGGACAGTGTTACGTTGAGAGATCGGGATACGGCTGCGCAGGTTCGTGTTGGGGTTAAGGATGTGAAGGATGTTTTGGGGAAGTTGTTGAAGGGGGAGTTGGAATTTAGTAAGGCTGGCGAGAAAGTTTAAATAGCTGGAAAGGGTTTGGTTGGTATGATAGAAATACTGAGTTGGTGGTTGTTTCCTGTGATTGGGAGTTTGGCGTTTTTTGGGATTTTGATTTCTTTGGCGTTGGTGGCGTTTTGGGTGTGGATGTTAGTTGATGCCGCTCAAAGGAATTTCAAGAATAAGACAGAGAAGATCGTTTGGTTGTTGGTGATTGTGCTTGGGGGCTGGGTTGGGGCGTTGATTTATTACATCGTGATTCGGGCGATTAACAAGCACGGTATTTTGTAGCAGCCGCAAGTTTTAAATATGTTAAACATGTTAAACAGAACATGGGAAAGAAAACCTTTGTTGGGGTTCGGGATGTTGATGAAAAAGCATTGCAAGATTTTAAAGTGGCAGCTTTGCGTGAGCGTATGAAATTGGGTGTTGCTTTGAGTATTGCGATGAATGATTTTGCAGAGAAAAAATTGAGAGGGCCTAAACTAAATCTCAAAAAGTTGTTAGATATAAAACCCATACGGGTGGGAAATAAGAAAGTGAGGTGGAGTGAGGAGATTGATGAGATTCTCTACGGTTGGAAGAAATGATTTTCCTAGACTCGAGTTTTCTTATTGGTTACAAAATTGAAAATGATCATCATCATGAAAGGGCACTTAAGATTATGAAGGATATTTCTTCTGGGACGTATGGCGAAGCGGTTTTTTCTGATTATGTTTTTGATGAAACACTTACTGTCGTTTTTGGGAAGTCTAAGATTTTGCAAGAAGCGGTTTCTCTTGGAGACCAACTTCTCAGTTCTGCGCTTCTTCTTCGTGTTGATGAAAGTGTCTTTCAGGAAACTTTTGATCTTTTTAGGGAGCAGAAGACGAAGCTGAGTTTTACCGATTGTAGTATTGTTGCATTGATGAGATCTCACGGTGTCAAGAGGGTGGCGACGTTTGATGAAGAATTTCAGAAGGTTGAGGGTATTGAGGTGGTTGCTTAAGATGGTTTCTGTGTTTGTGTGGGCTCTTGCTTCTGTCTTGATCGTGAGTTTGATTTCGTTGATCGGAGTGTTTACTCTTTCTTTGCAGGAGAAGCGGTTACGGAAATGGTTGGTGTATGTGATTAGTTTTTCTGCGGGGGCGTTATTGGGGGATGTGTTTTTGCATTTGCTTCCTGAGGTTGCTGTTTCTGGTTTGACGGTTGGTCTTTCGGGGTTGGTGTTGTTAGGGCTTGCAGGGTTCTTTGTTCTTGAGAAGGTGTTGCAGTGGGAGCATTGCCATCATCATGTTGCTGGGGAAAAGGATCATGTGCATGCGTTTGCGAAGATGAACTTGGTTGGAGACGGGGTGCATAACTTTCTTGATGGGTTGGTGATTGCTGCGGCGTATTTGGTTTCATTGCCTGTTGGTTTGGCTACTACTGTTGCTGTGGGCTTGCATGAGATTCCTCAGGAGATTGGTGACTTTGGCGTGCTTCTTCATGGAGGGTTCTCTCGGGGCAAAGCACTAGCGTTGAATTTTGCTTCGGGGTTGTTGGCTTTGGTGGGTGCTTTTGTTGGATTATGGTTGGGTTCTGGGGTTTCTTCGGTGATTGTCGCTTTGGCTGCCGGAGGGTTCTTGTATATTGCTGGGTCTGATCTTCTTCCGGAGTTGCACCGGCACTCTAGGGATTGGGGGAAGAACCTTGGTCAGATTGTTGCGCTTGGGTTGGGGGTTTTGGTGATGTATTTACTCTTGGCGGTGGGTTGAGGTTGGGTGTTGGGTAGTATAGAAATGCTTATAACGTCTTTGTTAGTTTTGAGGTTATGATTTTAGAGTCTTCTTCTGATATGGATAAGCAGATGGTTGAACCCCGCCCTGATGATCGGCTCCCTTTCAAGGATTTTGTTCATGGTGAAGATTACAGTCTT
>NYZR01000015.1 GCA_002687255.1 Candidatus Pacearchaeota archaeon
CTGCGGACTGCGGGGCCTCAAAGACCTTTGGTCTTTGATGAAACGAGCGCCGTCAAACCCAGACCTTCAGGTCTGGGTGGCGCATCGTTTTTTTGATTTTATGGACGGAGGGAATCTGGAGAGGTTGGTGGCTGCTGGGTTTGATGAACCAGGGGATGCTCATTGGAAATACGATTACTGAGTAGGTAGATTTTTAATGTCTTTTTTGTTTGACAAGGGATGAATTTGCGAGGAAACAAGGGGGCATTTTGGCAGGCGTTGGTGTTCACGATCGTGGTGTTTGCCTTAGGTATGGCTCTGGGTTTGTTCATTGAGAGTAATCGTGCTGATCGGGTGCATGATGTTTTGCTGCAGGCAGAGATCAGTCTGTTGGATGAGCAGTTGAGGAATCGTGTGGTTGAGGATCTGGGTGTTGGTTGTTCCGAGGCGAGAGAGAGCACGTTTGCTTTCGCTGACAGGATCTTTGAAGAAGCACAGCGGTTGGAGGACTTTGATTCTTCTAGCACTTTTGGGGATGCGTTGACGGTGTTACATAAGCGATATGATCTGCTGCGGTTGATGTTGTGGTCTGAGGCTGTGCGGCTGAGAGATTATTGCGGAGATGACTATCATACTTTGGTGTATCTTTTTGCGTATGAGACGCAGGATATTACGCAGGCAGGAGAGCAGAAGGCTTTGTCACGTGTGTTGTTAGATTTGAAGGAGGCTCATGGTGATGAGGTGTTGTTGATTCCTATTGCTGGGAATTTGAATATTGCTTCTGTGGATTTGGTGAAGGAAGCTCACGGGATTACGTCTTTGCCTGCGATTGTGGTTGATGAGAGGCAGGTGATTGAAGGGCTGATTTCTGTGGGTGATTTGGAAGGGTATTTTCGGTAGCTTCTTTTTTGAGGATGTGTCTTCTGACGAGGAAGAATGCTATGATTGGTGGGATAAAGAAACCTAAATACATTAAGATTATTGATTGAAGATATTGGTGTCTTACGTTGGCAAGCCAATACTCTTGGTATATTTTAAGTGCTATCATGATTGTCCATACTATCGCAACTGGTGAGATTAGGATGGAGATGACTCTCCTTATTTTCTTTCTTTCATGATATGCATACCACGGTGCAAATCCTGCTAGGAATGCAGGGATCCACACTGCAATGAGGACGGTTAGACCCATTAGAATTAAATCATCCGTGTCCGGGCCATACATTCCCATCGGGGCTCTTAACTTTTCTCACCTTTTAAGTATTGTGTTCGATTGCCATAATGGTTATAAAGGACTAAAGAGTGGTTTTTGTATGGATTTAGAGTTGGGTCTGGATGATGTTGTTTTGAGAGATGAAGATGAGGGGCCTATGGTGGAGGCGATTGATGCAGGGAAGATTGTGACGGTTTCTGAGGATCACGCTCTACGTGAGGGGTTGCCGATTTTGAAGCATTTGGCTGAGCAAGCTGTTGAGCCGGAGGTTGCTCAGAACGGACTTGTTGCGCAAGATGTGGAAAAGGATTTGTTGTTGCGGATGACGGAGATGCGGCAGGCTGCTGATCAGGCGAGTCATCCTATGAAGAAGGAACTCGTTCCGCATTGGCATTGGCATATTTCTCAGGCTCGGAGGAGGAAGGGATTGACGAGGAAACAGTTCGGGCAGGTGGCTGGTGTTTCGGAGCAGCAGATGAAGTTGCTGGAGAATGGTATTCTGCCTCCGAATGCTTCTATGCTCGTTACTAAAGTTCAGGACGGTCTTGGGGTGAGGCTGCGAAAGGATACGTCTGCTGATACGGCGCAGCCGATGCGGGAGTTGGTAGAGTTGCGGGATGAAGGTTCTTCTGGTTCTGATGCAGGGAATGAGATTGATAGTGAGGAGAAATTGCTTTCTGGTTCTAAGGAGGGTGTTGGTGTTGGTGGGGAAGATATAGAGTTGTTAGACGGCGAGGACTAGTTAGTCCTCGAGGCCTTCAGTGAGGTATTCGCTTGAAGGTGAGTGGTAATAGGTAGTTTTATAAATCCTTTTTTGGACAGTGTGTTATGGAAATCAATGTTCTTAAGCAAGAGAAGGAAGATGCAGAGTTTGATATCGATCGAGTGACTGCGGCGGAGGTCTTGCGGGCGTATTTGAATGAGCAGGATGGAGTGGAGTTTGCTGCGTGGAGACGGGAGCATCCGTCGAAGCCGGCGTTGATGAAGATCAAGACGAAGGGGAAGACGGTGAAGAAAGCTGTTGGTGATGCTGTGGCTGCAGTGAAGAAGGATGCTGATGCGCTTGTGAAGGGTTTGAAGTAAAATGAGTTATGAAGTAAACGAAAAGGGTTTGTGGTGGAATTGTGTAGATCTTGGGGGTCGTTCTTTTTTGATTTCTTCTATGGAGGAGGATGGATTCACTCGTGAAGAGGCTGAAGAGCTTGCACCCCAGTTGGCTGGTAACGCTCTTTCCGTTAAAAAAGATTCTTGGTCTGGATCTGGGCATCAGCTTGTTTCTGTTTCTGGTTGTTCTGAACGGTTTTATGTTAAAATTTCAGCTAGAGGTTCTGTTACTTTACCTCTTGTTCAGGACGGAGCTTATGAACGAACTAACGATCCTTCTAGGATTCCTGGTTTTCCGCAAGGCGACAGGTTTGAATCTGTTGCTGCTGCTGGGTCTTGTTGATTTTTTGGTTAGGTTTATTAATTCGTTTGTTGTGTGAGTGTTATGTATAATATGAAGTTTCATGAGCAGCTTGAGGCTTTTGAGCGTGATCTTTGGGGGTCTGGTGTTGTTGATGTTCGTGATGCTGCCCGACGGGCTTCTCGGACAAGGTATGTTCCTCCGCCAGGCGTTGAAACTATTCCTTGTGTTGAGGATACCAATGGAGAGTGGATTCCGGATCCAAATTATGTTTCCCCTGGTGATGAAGGGAGAGATTGATTGTCATAATTCTTTTATAGTTCTTTCTTTCTGAGTTGGTATGGTTGGAAAGCTTTCTGCGGGCAGTTATGATTTGAATAAATGGTTACATGGGGGCTACGAAAAAGATGTAGTGACGGTTTTTTATGGCGGGCCTGGGACGGGGAAGACGACTCTTTGTCTTCTGGCGGCGGTGAGTCAGGCTCGGAAGGGGAACAAAGTGGTGTTTGTGGATACGGAGGGGGGATTTAGTGTGGAGCGGGTGAAACAAGTTCTTGCAGCGTGGAAGGATGAGCTAGCTCCCGAGAAAGTTCTGGAGCACATAATCCTGTTGAAGCCGACATCGTTTGAGGAACAGGAAGATGCGTTTAAGCAGTTAGGGAAATATTTGAAGCAGGGCGTTTCTCTTGTGGTTGTTGATGGGATGGCAATTTTGTATCGGTTGGCGTTTGCTGCTGCTCGTGAGAAAAATGAAGGGGCTGAGCGGCGGGTGACTGCTTTGTTGGCTGGGCAGATGCGGCAGTTGGCTGCGATTGCTCGGAAGCAGGAGATCCCTGTTCTTGTTACGAATCAGGTGTATAAATGGGAGGAGGCGATGAAGATGGTTGGCGGGGACGTGTTGCCGTATTGGGGGAAGTGTTTGATTGAGTTAAATCATGATCGTGGGCGGCGTGTTCTGGGTTTGAGGAAGCATCGGTCTTTGCCGGTGAAGGAGATGAGTTTTCAGATTTATGAGGGCGGGGTTCGGAAGCGAGGGTTTTTGTAGGGGTTTTTTGGGATTATAGTTTGGTTGGAGGGGTAGCTTTATCTTGGGGGTGGGGGCGATTTCAAGAATCGTTCTCAGAGAAGCGAGTTCTGTTTGGCATCGTTTTTTTGATTTCTTTATTAGATTCGCAGACGGTAGTCTGCGAATTATATTCGGGGACTTGAATGGCAGGATTCAATTATTTAATTTTCTTGAATATAGTAGTGGATGAAACGCTTATCTTATTGAGTTTGTGGCTATAATTCTCGGTTAGNTGCTAGGATATTGTTCTCGGGGCAAAGAGGGAAAATAGAAATGCTTATATAGCATACTTCTTTGGATGGGGGATGGTGATGGAGGGTCTGAATAAAAAATCTCTGCTTATTGGGATAGCTATCGGGGTTCTTGTTATGGTGCGATAAATTCATTCTCCGGAAAAGATCTCAGGCTTAGCCCCGGCTGCCCTGGTGCCGAGGATACTGGTTATGAAGGGGACGCCGGTTATGAAGGGGACGCAGGGGAGATTGGTTATGAAGAGGATGTCTGCCCGCCGGGAGAGGTCGTGGATACTTTAGGGAATTGCGCTCCAATTCCTGCGCCAGAGCCGGGCTCGACGGAAGACATTGGTTATGAAGAGGGTGACTGCCCACCTGAATATGTTACGGATCCTTCAGGAGAGGGAGGTTGTGTTCCAGTTCCTGTTGATGGCCAGATAGGGTATCGGCCGCCTCGTGCTCCTCCTGCGGATTGGATAACGTGCAATCCGTCTAGCGCTGCTTGCGGAGGAATTGGTGTTTGTGAAGCTGTATCTAAGTATAGCTGTGCGTGTCGTTCCGGCTCAAACAATCCCAACCAGAAGATTGTAATGTGTTGATAGTCTGTGTATGCAGTCTCTAGAGAAGAAGAGTTAAATAGATTATCTGTGTTTGCACATTATGAAATATAAAGAGCTAGTTGAGGTGTATGATGCTTTGGCTGGGACATCGAAGCGGTTGGAGAAATCTAGTATCTTGGCACCTTTTCTTGTTCGTTTACAGGCGGAGCAGCCTCGTTGGATCTACTTGTTGCGGGGAAGGGTGGTGCCGAATTATGACAGTCGGGAGTTTGGGATTTCTGGGCAGTTGGTGATCAAGGCTATCGGGTTGAGTTATGGGGTGTCTGAGGAAGAAGTGATGGCTGAGGTTAGAAGGGTTGGTGATTTTGGGGAGATCGCTGCCGCTTTTTCTGCTTCGAGGAGGCAGGGGACTTTGTTTTCTACTTCGTTAGATGTTGATAGGGTTGTGTCTGTGTTGGAACAGGTGATGGAGTTGGAAGGGAAGGGAGCTGTTGGCAGGAAGTTGGTGTTGGTGAAAGAGTTGTTGACTGCTGCTTCTGGGGATGAGGCGAAGTATTTGGTGCGGACGCTGTTGGGGGATTTGAGGATCGGGGTGCAGGATGGTGTGTTGCGAGATGCGATTGCTGAGGCTTACTTTCCTAGGAAAAATAGCTCGCCTCCGGCTCGAGGCCTCCCCTTCCCAGGAGATGATAAGTTGCGGGCCAAGGTTGATGATTCTGGTGATGGTGCACAGGATTTAGAGGGTGTGGATAGTGGGGGGAAGAAGGTGAAGAAGTCAGAAGGGCCGAATGTTCCGGCCGAGGCTGCCGTGGTGCAGAAGGCGTTTGATCTGACGAATGATTGGGCTCGGGTGTTGCAGGCTGCTGCTCGGGGAGAAAAGGCGCTGAAGAAGTTGGGGTTGACGCCTGGGAAGCCGGTGCAGGTGATGCTGCCGACGAAGGTGACGTCGATGGAGGAGGCTTTTTCTGTTTGTGCAGGTGAGGATGGCCGAGTGGCGTTGGAGCATAAGTATGACGGGTTTAGGGTGATGGTGCATAGGGAAGGTGATCGGGTGTGGTTGTTTACTCGGCGGTTGGAGGATGTTACTAAGCAGTTTCCGGATGTGGTTGCTGCGGTTAAGGAGCAGGTGAAGGGTGAGCGGTATATCTTGGATACTGAAGTCGTAGGATATGATCCGAAGACGAAGAGGTATCAGCCGTTTGAGTCCATCAGTCAGCGGATTAAGCGGAAGTATGATATTGAGGATCTTGTTGAGAAGTTGCCTGTTGAGGTGAATGTGTTCGATGTTTTGTCTTTGGGTGGGAAGAAGAAGATGGATCTTCCTTTTGTTGAGCGCCGGGAGTTACTGGTTGGAATGGTTCAGCCGAAGGAGTGGGTTATTCGTCCTTCTGCTCAGGTTGTTACTGATAGTTTAGAGGAGGCAGAGGCTTTTTATCAAGAGGCGTTGCGGTTGGGGGAGGAGGGGGTGATGGTGAAGTCTCCAAATGGGAAATATCAGCAAGGGCGGCGGATTGGGTATATGGTGAAGTTGAAGCCGGTGTTGGAGGATTTGGATCTGGTTGTTGTTGGGGCGGAATGGGGGACTGGGAAGCGAGGGGGTTGGCTGACGAGTTATATTGTTGCGTGTTCGGATGGTTCGGGCGGGTTTTTGGAGGTGGGGAAGGTGGCTTCGGGGTTGAAGGAATTGGATTCGGAGAGTGATGCTGATGCTGGGGTGATGACGTATGAAGGGATGACTGCTCTTTTGAAGCCGTTGATTTTGTCGGAGGAAGGGCGAACTGNAAGCGTGGAGCCAAGAGTGGTTTTGAGTGTGACGTATCAGAATATTCAAGGGAGTCCGGCGTATAGTTCGGGGTTGGCGTTGCGTTTTCCGAGGGTTACTGCGTATCGGCCGGATAAATCTGTTGGTGAGATTGCTACTCTTTCGGAAGTGGAGGGGGAAGCTAAGAAGCAGGNACGATAGTGTATAAATTTATTTAAACTTGGTTTCCTGGTTGTGTGCATGAGAGGGATTGGTTCTTTAGAGCTTACTAAGATGCTGAATGAAGGGTTCGACGGGACGGTGCAGTTTACTGGAGGTGTTAATGGGTATTTTCCTGAGGGGCGAGTTCCCTCCGTGTATGAGCGGAATTTTTATAGCGCTTCTGGGGATTTTGCTCTTGTTCGGACTGAGCGTGATAATTGTTTTCATCTTTCCTCTCGTGAGTGTGATTCCACTTTCTGTTTTAGGATTCGGGGTGATGTGACGCACTCTGATGCCGGCGGCAGTAATTCTGTTTTGATCCCTATCACGCTCACTGATGATGCTAGATTACAGATCGATCTCACTCAGATTGTGTATTGATTTATCGTCGGTGTAGAAGGGTTTATAAAGGGCAGCCTTTATAAAGAATGTAATGGCAAAGTCTAATTTGAAAGTCCAGAACATTGTCGCTACGACTTCTTTAGGGAAGCCTGTTTCTTTGACTAAATTGGCCAGGACGCAGAGTAATACTGAGTATAATCCTGAGCAATTTCCTGGACTTGTTCTAAGGATTGCGAAGCCTAAGAGTGCCGTTCTTGTTTTCTCGTCTGGTAATTTGGTGTGCACCGGGACGAAGAGTGTTGCGCAAGTGAAGCAAGTGATTGATGAGGTAATCAAGCAGATCGGGAAGATCGGTGTGAAGATCACGGACAAGCCGAAGATCACGGTGCAGAATATTGTTGCTAGTGGGAGTATTGATTTGAATTTGAATTTGAATACGCTGGCTCTGCAGTTGGAGAATACGGAGTATGAGCCGGAGCAGTTTCCGGGTTTGGTGTATAAGTTGGTTGATCCTACCGCTACGTTTTTGCTGTTTAGTAATGGGAAGTTGGTGTGCACCGGGACTAAGAATAAGGCGCAGTTGGACGAGAGTATGAAGCAGTTGAATAAGAATATTAAGGAAGCTGTTAAGGGGAATTAGTTTTTGTTAAGGGGTTTTTAGAGAGGGTTATCTTTTTTGGTGATGGTGTTATTACTTTTGTTTGGTGCTATAGGTTTATAATGTTGATTTGTTTGCGTGGGTGATGTTTAGTCGGGAGATTGCTCGAGCAGGGTTGGATATAGGGGCCATTAAGTTGAGGCCTGACGATCCTTTTACATGGGCTTCTGGTTTTAGAATGCCCATCTACAATGATAATAGGATGTTTTTGTTTCACCCTCGTTTTAGAGATCTGATCTCCGATGGTTTTTTGAATCTTCTTGAAACTAAAGATCTTGATTTTGATGTTATTGCGGGGACTTCTACTGCTGGAATCTCTCCCGCTACAACTCTTGCTGATAAATTGAATAAGCCCTTTATTTACGTTAGGGATGCACCAAAAGATCATGGGTTAGGAAATCAGATAGAAGGTATAGATGCGGAATCCGATCTTAGCGGATATAATATCGTTCTTGTTGAAGATTTAATCTCTACAGGAGGAAGTTCAGTTAGAGCCGTTGAAGCTATTAGGAATGCCAATGGTAGGTGTGACTATTGTGTTTCTATTTTTGATTATGGTTTGGATAAGGCTGCGCAGGCTTTTGAGGCTTTAGATCCTTCTTGTGAGGTAGATTCTCTTTTGGTTTATTCTAACTTGTTGGAAGAGGCTAGAGATACGAACTATATTAATCCTGCTCAGGAAAGAATGCTCGCTGATTGGAGGGATGATCCATTTAATTAGGGTGAAAAGAATGGTTTTCCCAAGGTGGAGAAATGAGTTCTCACGTGATCCGGGCCGAGAGGAGTATTATCCCTGCGTGCGATGTTGAAATTGGTGCGTTCGAAGATATCGTTCGGGAGACTGCTGGGGTGGAGGGGGTTGGTGCCTACAAAGTTGGCGTTTCTTTCTTGGATGTCGGGCTGTCTGCGGTTATGGACGTTGCTCGCCGTTTTGCCGAGGGGAAGCCGGTGATTTATGATCATCAGAAGGCTGGGACAGATATCCACGAGAAGACGCCTGAAGATTTTATGGACAGTATGGTGCGTGCCGGTGTTCATGCCGTGATTTTGTTTCCGCAAGCAGGCCCGGTGACACAGTATGAATGGACTCGTGCGGCGCAGAATGAAGGATTGGGGGTGATTGTCGGTGGCGAGATGACACACCCTCGGTATTTGGAGAGTGATGTGAGTGAGGGTAAGGATAAGAATTATACCAATATTTTTGCTGATCTTGGTATCGATCGAGAGATGCGTGGCTATCTAAGGGAGTTTGCTCCTGGTGACATGTATGAGCTTGCTGCACGTATGGGAGTCACTGATTTTGTGATGCCAGGGAACAAACCTGATGCGATTGTAGCGTATCGTAAGCTTGTGGTTGATTGTGGGGTTGATGATCCTGCTATCTATTCTCCGGGGTTGGTTGCTCAGGGTGGTGAAATTAGTGATGGGGCCCGGGCTGCGGGGAAGCGGTTTCATGGGATTGTCGGTCGAGGGATTACGCAGAAGAGTAATTATCGAGCAGCTGCTGAGGAATTGACGTCTCAGCTTTAGGCAAACTGCCAGAGTTTTGTTTGTATCTTTTGGTTTTTGAGGAGGATAGATGATTGGGTGAATCTTCCTACTGGTAATCGTAATCGAGTTTGGATATCGTTTAATGCTTCTGGTAATGAGTGGAAGATCTGTGGCTTTTTGGCAAAGGCGGCTCTGCTGGTTTGGCGGAGAATGCCGACGCCGAGGGGGGCGTAGTATTCTGGTCTGATCTCACGGAAGACGAGGCAGGCGGCTTGCTTTTGTTTTCGGAGAAGGTATTCGGTGACGGCTAGGCGGTTGGCGTAGTATGCTCCTGTTACTGAGTCGGCGTAGGTTTTTCTTTTGTAGTGGGATTCGTAATCGTGCCATACTCCTAAACGTGCCTTCGTGGCAGTTATATCAGTTGTGCTCTTCGGAGGCGCATCATGGCGCTTCGTGCGCTCATGTGCTGTTCCGCCACGACGCTCTGCGTTCGCTGTGGCGGGCGCCTCCTTTTGGAGCACACCCGCTCCACTCTTGAGAGAGATTTCTATGACTTCGAAAGACCAGATATCTGGCAGCAGGAGGAATTNGTAATGGTTGCCGAGATACTCTGCTGTGTGGACTTGATAATGTTGTAAGGAAGGGAATGATTTAATTCTTGGTAAGTGTTGTTTGCTAAGGGTGTCGTCGACTGCTGTTATGCTCCAACGGGTGGGGACTAATTTTCGGTTCTTTCTAAGTCCTAAGAGGCCGGCGGAGAGGAGCTTGATCAAAGACTCGGAGTTGATTCCTGTTTTGTGGAGTTCTTTCAATGAAGTGGTGGATTTGACATCGGTGTCGTTGACGAGATAGTCTATTTTGGGTTTTACTTTGGTGTTTTCTTCTAGTCTTATTGATTTTGCTGGGGCGGCGTTGCTGATCAGAGGGGCTCTGGATTCTTTTTCGGGGTTTTTGGTGACTGGCTTTTTTAATGAGATGTTGGTGGCGACCGATTTGTGCGTCATGGCGATTTCTTGCATGACGTTGAGGAATTTCTTGAGGGCTTTTTGCGTGTAGGGTTCTGTTTTCGGTAAAGCCGCACCTGCGGTGCGGTCATCTAGCACTCGCTTAAGCTCGTCTCCCTTCGTTATTTGCTTTCCTGTTTTAATGCCCCGAGGTTCTTTCGTTTGGTTTTGAACCTTGGAGGCGCTCAAGGGCCTGAGCTTGCCAAGGCTCTTGACGTTTCTTTGTGTCCTGGCGTAGATCAATTCGTTCCGGGCGTCGAGGACATCAGGGATTTGGAGGTTTTTGGCGTGCCAGTGTTCTGGGGAAGACATGTATTCGGTGTCTCCTAGGGTTTGTGGGGCGAGGATGCCTGTGTAGACGTTGGGGTAGTTCCAACGGCCGACGAAGATTTCTGGCGGTGAGGAGCCGGAGAATTGATCTATTTTTACTACCTTTCCGATTTGGAGGGCGTGTTGTTTGCAGTTGGGTTCGCCACAGATTTTGCAGTAAAAAGACATTGGTTTTTAGAGGCGGAGCTTATAGAAATACTTTTAGTTCTTCAAATCAGAAATACCTAGGAGGATAAAGAGTGCTCCGAGGCCGACGATGCTCCAGAAGACGGCGCCGAGGAAGAACTGTCCTGCGGCTGCCCAGAAGTTTACGGACGGCCACCAAGATGCGGAATAAAAGGCTAGGTAAATTGGCAAGATGACGAGGATGAGGCCGAGGATGATTTCACTCCATTTGTTCATGTATTGGTTGTGGGTTTTTTCCTATATAAAGATTGTTGTGGTCTTTGGATAGATTTTTAAGTGTCGGTGTTCTCAGCTGAGGATGAAGAAGGGGTTGATTGTGATTGTGGTTTTGTTGATTTTAGCCTTAGGTTTTGTGGGTTTGCGTTTGACGGGAAACGTGGTTGATGGGGTCGATATCTCTAGAGGCTTGGTTGCTCATTATGTGTTTGGGATCGATGAAGGTCTGTCCGACTCTTCTGGGAATGGACGTGATGTGGTGAAAGTGTATGGGCCGATACATCGTGAGCAGTATGGTGGTGTGGGGTATGAGTTTGATGGGGTGAATGATTATTTGGATCTAGGAGATGGCGAGGCTTTTGCGTTGCGTGATGCTTTCACGCTTTCAGCGTGGGTGCAGACAGATGAGGATGACCCTCGACGTGTGTTGTATCGAGGGCGAGGGAACTCTATCGAGCAGATGAATTATCAGTTGTTGGTTGGCCCTGGTGAGGCGAGTGTCGGGTTTGGGACTGGTCTTGTTTTGAGGACGGTTGAAGGAACGTTTGATGAGGATGGTGGTGGACATTATGTGGCGGGAACGTTTTCTTCTTCTGGTCAGGAATTGGCTTTGTATGTTGATGGTGCTCTCATTGGCAGTTCTCGGATTGGAGAGGTTCCTGCACTTGAGAATGATGCACGGGCATTGATCGGGACGGGAGATTCTTTGTGGAGTGATGGGGTGCAGCCGATCTTATCTTTCGGGGGGACAGTTGATGATGTGAGGATGTATGATCGAGCTTTGCTCCCTGAAGAGGTTGCGGTGGTTCATGGGACTACGTTGGCTGAAGTCGAGGCGAAAAAGGTTTTGAAGGCCGCTGTTGAAGAGGTTGCCGAGGAAGTTGTGGAGGATCCCGAAGAGGAATTTGAAGTGGAAGAAGTGAGCCAGGCTCCTTCAGAGGTGTCTTCTGAAGGGCGTGGTTTGCGTGCAGATCCCCTCGTTTGGTTTCTCTTGGGGGTTGTGGTTGCTGTGTTGATTGCTGTGGTTTGGAAAAGGAAGAGGGTTATTTGATTTCACAGTAGGTTTTTAAAGCGTGTTTTTGTGGGATTGGTATGTTGAGTGAGAAGCAGGTTATTGAGATTCGAGAGCATTTGGAGAAGGCCGAGCGGCCGGTGTTTTTTTATGACTCTGATGCCGATGGGTTGTGTAGTTTTTTGCAGGCTCGGCGTTACTGGGATGCCAAGGTGCGTCGTGAACGACAGCACCTTGGACACCTTGAAGCTCAGGAATCTCAAGACTTTCAAGGTGGTGAAGGACATGCGGTTCGAGGAGAGGAAAGAGATTTGCCGGAGCGGCTTGCTCGACGAGCTGAGGGTGCGGATTATGTGTTTGTATTTGATGTGTATTCTCTGTCTGAAGATTTTGTTCGGGTGATGAAAGAGTTGGATGTGCCTGTTGTGTGGGTTGATCACCATGCTGTTGAAGATTACGGATTTGATCTTGATCAGAAGCCGGAGAAATTGTTGGTGTATAAACCTACTGAAGATATTCCAGGAGGTTGGCCTCCGATTTCGTATGAGATGTCTCGGGTAGTTGATCGGAAGGAAGATTTGTGGGTGGGGATGATGGGGTGCGTTGCTGATTATTATCTTCCTTCTTTCTCTGGAGATTTTATTGAGCAGTGGCCTGAAATGTGGGCTGAAGGTGAGGTGAAGACACCTTTTGATGTGTATTACGGTTCGGAGATTGGAGAGATTGCTCAGGTGCTTGGTTTTGGGTTGAAGGCTTCAGAGTCGGAAGTGAAGGAAATGCAGGGGTTTTTGGTTGGTTGTTCTGGGCCAGACGTGGTTCTTGGATCTGGATCAGAAAAGATGTCTTGGAGGAGGACTGCTGAAGGGATCCGGAAGCGCTTTGAAGAGTTAGTTTCAGATTCTTTGGAGACGAGGTCTGGGAATTTGGTGTTCTTTGTCGGAGAGGATAAGTTGAGTATGAGTTCGATTCTTTCTAATAAGGTGAAGTGGATGTCTCCTTCGGAGACGGTGGTGGTGATTGGGAATACGAAGTCTGAAGGGGTTGCTTTTTCGATGAGGGGAAATGGTGTGAAGAAGATTTTGGGGTCGGTGTTGAAGGATTTGGGAGTTGGGCGGGGCGGTGGTCATCCGGATGCTGTTGGGGCGTTTGTGCCGCATGAGAAAGTGGAGGAGTTTCATGAGTTGTTGCAGAAGGAGGTTGGGGCATGAAAAAACCTTCGCCTTCGGCTCAGTTGTCTATCGAAGGAAATAATTTGCAGACCAAGGTTGATTGTTCTGGTTGTATGGGGGTTTCCTGATGGTAAAAAAAGAGATTGTCATAGAATTGTATGGGCGGGTGCAAGGCGTTGGTTTTCGGCGGGCTTTGCGGAGGTTTGCTGGGTCTTTGGGAGTGACTGGATGGGTGGAGAATAAGGAGGATGGGGGTGTGGTTGTGGTGGCGCAGGGTGAGAAGCTGAAACTGGAGGATGTGTTGGCGTGGATTCAGGAGCATCCTGGGCTGGCCCAGGTTACTGGGGTAAGTTATTATTGGAGGGATGTTGGTGAGGTGTATGAGAAGTTTACGATTCGGACGCAGGATAATTTTTTTGTGGATCAAATGAAAAGCTTCACGAATTTGGGGAAGAAACTTTTGAAGGGAGTGGTTTCACAGAGGGTGCCTGAACATGTCGCTATTATTCCTGATGGAAATCGGCGGTGGGCTCGGAAGCAAGGGCTGTCGGCGAGTTTTGGGCATTATCAAGCGGGTGGGGTGCAGAATGTCTTGGCGCTGATTGATGAGTGCGAGCGTTTGGGTGTGCGGTTCTTGACGTTTTGGGGATTCTCGACGGAGAATTGGAAACGGAGTGACTTGGAAGTGGATGCACTTTTTCAGTTGATTCTTCGTGCGGTTCCGCAGTTGCGTTCTGTGGCTGAGCGGAAGGGAATTCGATTTAAACATATCGGGCGTCGGGATCGGATGCCGAAACGATTGATGAAAGCGTTGGAAACTTTGGAGCAGGAGACTGTAGGAAATAAGGGGCTGACGATGCAGTTGGCTTTGGATTACGGAGGGAAGGATGAAATTTTGCGAGCTGTTCGGAAATTAAAAGGGAGGAAGAAGATTACTGAAGAAGATATTTCTGGGGCATTGGACACTGCTGGTGTTCCGGATGTTGATTTGGTTATTCGGACGAGTGGTGAGCAGCGGACGTCTGGTTTGTTACCTTGGCAGACGACGTATGCGGAGTGGTATTTTGTGGATATGTTTTTCCCTGACTTCGGGCCTCGGGAATTGCGGGAGGCGGTGGAATGGTTTGGGAGAAGGGTGAGAAGATTTGGTGGCACGGCGCCGACGGATACGTCGGCAGGCTCTCGCAACTAAAGTGGCTTCGGGGACTGCTAAAGGTGATGTGAGAATCTAGTGAACTATTTCTTCTTTTTAGGTTCTTTCAGATTCCGAACAGAGCCAAAGATTTATATACTCTTTTAAGTTTGTTTGTTTATGGCTAAAGGTGGTGCTTCTTTGAATCGTTGGGAGATATTGGTGATTGTTCTTTTGGTTGGAGCAGTTCTTGTTTTTGGTTCTGGTTTATTTAGTAATGAAGAACCTTTGTTGAGCCCTTCTTCTCCAGGATTGTCTATGCATTTTACAATGGATG
>NYZR01000016.1 GCA_002687255.1 Candidatus Pacearchaeota archaeon
TCATCGATTTACTCACACTATTCGTCTCATTCACCGTCACGTCAGTTATCGACGCCTCCTCCGTCTCAGAATAAACTAACCCACAACTCTCAAAAGACAGACCGTCACTCACGTTAAACTCGAAAGCAATCGTCTGCGTCCCCGTCACACTATGCCCATCTACTGGAGAAACCAGTGTCACTTCCGGAACCACACTCTCAAGCGTAAAGTTCGCCCCAGCCATAGCGGCGTTCCCCGCAACATCCAAACAAGAATACAACACCTCATGCACTCCATCGCTCACGTTCACAACACTTACCGTCAAATTATCCATCCCTCCGTCCGACACGTTCACTAAATCATACGAGCAGTTCCCCGTCTCATCTAACGAAACATTAAGTAATGCCGTAGAAACAAACCCTCCGTCAACAGGCTGGACAAGAGAAACATTCGGCGCAGTCACATCATAAGTCACCGTCCTATTAGCAGAAGCCATAACACTTTCATTCCCAGACACAGCCTCACAATTCCAACTATGCTCTCCCTCAGAAGCAAAACTCACATTCACACTCTTGTTCAGTCCAGACACTGAAACATTTTCCTCAACATCAACAACCACATCACCTGTCGAATTCCACACCAATAAAGTAACGAGAGAAATGTTAGCATCACTCAAAGACTCACACGTAAAACTCTCATTGCCTTTCGTCACCAATCCATCACTCGGCTCACTCAGAGAAACACTCACTGCATTAGCAATCGTAAAGCTCCTGTTCCCTCCAGCCCCAGTCAAGCCAGCAACATCAACAAACGAACAGCCCCATGTATAGGAACCAAACCCTAGTTCGGTAACGTTCGTCGCAACTTCAGCAGCACTAGAAGAAACATTTTCGGAAACAGAAACAACCTCACCCGCAGTCGAATTCCACACTCTCAGTTCTCCGGAGTCTAAAGCCAAATCAGTAGCGTTACAAGACAAGGATACATTCCCAATAAAACTCACATGCCCATCATTCAACCCCGACAACAACACCTCCGGCGTTCGATTATCCAAGGCAATCAAAGCATCCCACACCCTCAACCGAGAGAACGTCAGATTCTGTCCGTCCACATCCACAAGCGCCTGCCCCGAACTATTCAGCACGCTCTCCACTTCCGCCGGCGTCTTTACTCCATTCTGGAATGCAAGTAGCTGACTCAACAAGGCAATCGCTCCAGAGACATGAGGTGTCGCCATCGATGTCCCCGACAAAATCCCGTAGCCACTTGTCCCGTAAGTAGAATTAATCGACCGCCCCGGGGCAAACACCTGAATCAGAGAGTTTCGATTTGAAAAGCTCGACACACCATCGTCCTTATCGCTACTTCCCACTGGAGTCGCACTCTCTACACAAGCCGGAGCCGAAATCGCCGTCGAGTTCCCCGAGTTCCCCGACGCAACCACCACACTTACATTTTCTGCCACAGCAGCATCAATCGAGCTCGCCAAGAAATCACTATTACAATGTCCCACACTCGAACCACCTCCAATACTCATACTAATCACACTCACGTTCCAGCCCGTCGTATTCTGCACACACCAATCAATCCCTGCCCGAATATCTCCGTCCGAACAACTTCCTCCAGAATTACACACCTTCACCGCAAGGATCGTTACCTCCGGAGCAACACCGGTAAGATTCCCGCTCGCTCCAACAATCCCTGCCACATGCGTCCCGTGCCCGTGATCGTCATCCGGATCCGTATCGTCGTTTACAAAGTCATGCCCTCCAACCACTCGACACGTCGTATTCTCCTCGTTATTCCCATAACATCCTCCCAAGTCAGGAT
This sequence comes from Candidatus Pacearchaeota archaeon, assembly GCA_002687255.1. Classification (GTDB taxonomy): domain Archaea; phylum Nanobdellota; class Nanobdellia; order Pacearchaeales; family GW2011-AR1; genus ARS50. The sequence goes on from NYZR01000016.1 coordinate 1,810, forward strand.
GCACGTAATCGACGCCAGTATCAAGAATACACACACTCTGCCCAGCCCCCTTCAAGTTCACACCTCCCAACTGCAGATCAAACACATCGGTAGCATTCACCAAAGGAACAGAGTCCTGCAACAAAATCTCCCGCACCCCCTCATCAACAACCTCACCAACCGTCCAGTCATTCTCCAACTCCTCCAACCCTTCCTCGTCAACAGTCACGACAATCACATCATCAAACACGTGCTCCACATCCTCTCCAAGTTCCTCAATCAACTCCTCCTGCCAAGCCTCTTGCCGCTCCTCACTATGAGACACCGTAATCCCCATGAACGAAGTCTCATTCTTCACTTCAACCACGACACTCACTTCCTGTGCAGCCACAACACCACTTATCAAAACAAGCGCAAGCAGCACAAAAATCCCAGCCTCTTTCCTCATCAAATCAAGAAAAACACTAAGTATAAAAACATACCCTTACCCTCTACAAAACAATGAAAGCAATCATTCTGGCAGCAGGCTACGCAACAAGACTCCATCCCATAACACTCGATAAACCCAAGGCCCTCCTCCCCATAGCAAACAAACCTCTTCTCACACATCTCATCGAAAAACTCTCTCACCTAGAAACGCTAGACCACATCTACGTCGTCTCCAACAACAAGTTCTATCAGCACTTCATCGCCTGGGAAGCCAACACAGCTTCAAAAATCCCCATCACCATCATCAACGATCAGACAAACACGAACGAAGAACGCCTCGGCCCCGTCGGTGACATCCAGTTCGCCATAGAAAAAGCAAACATCAACGACGATCTTCTCGTCCTCGGCAGCGACAACCTCTTCGAAGAACCGCTCACAAACATCCAACACACCTTCAACACGAAGAACACATCCGTCGTCGCCTTCAAAGACATCCACGATCTTGAACAAGCCAAGTCCTTCGGCATCGGCGCCCTCGACCACCTCGACAAAATCACCGACTTCGAAGAAAAACCATCTACTCCGAAATCCACATTAGTAGCGACCCTCATCTACTTCCTCAGCCGCTCCAATTTGCCAGAAATAAAATCCCTCCTCGAAAAAAACCCAGAAGAAGAAGTCAAGGCAGGACACCTCATCCAACACCTCTCCACTCAAACAGCAGTCCACGGCCACATCCTCAACGGCCGCTGGTTTGATATCGGCACGCAGGATCAATTAGAAGAAGCGAATGAATTTTTCTCTAACGTCTAGCAACCAAACCCACCAGGCAAACAAATCTCCGCCCCATTATCCGCACCCACAAACACTCCTGCCTCCGGCCCAGAAACAACATAATCCAACACATCCGTCTCATCCCATTCATGCTCGTGGTTCCACAGCGTCCAATGATACCGCCACTCATTCCATCCAACGCCAAGGTGTTTCACATAAATCCCATGCTCAGCCAACACCTTCCCCATCTTCCGCCCCGTCATGCACGGAATACTATAACAATACACAATCAACTCCCGTCCAGGATACTGCATCTGCAGATCCTGAAAACCAGCAACAATCCGATCCACCTCGCCATACGCCGACTTATATGGTGAAGCATACGCATGCACATTCACGGCCCCTACAATATGTTCCCTTTCATATTCCTCCTGGCTTCTCAGATCAACGAGCAAAAAGGAATCATCTCCTAATGCAATATGCTTCCGAATATGATGTGGACTAACCGAAACAGCTGTCTCAATCTCATAGAACTCCTTAATCAAATCATTCTGTGACTTAGGAAACAATTCGTCCCCTACAACACCGCCAACCACTCCTGCAATCAACCCAACAATCACAGCAGTCAACAGCACTTCCTGTTTCAATCCCATGTCAACTCCAGGAAAAAAGAATTATTTAAGCGCTTCGGTGAAACTAGTTTTAAGCACAACCACCCCTACTCGCCAACTCAGAAAAACTCAACTTCCCACTCTCTCTCGACCCATCACCAAACTCCCACGTCGGATAACCCCGAATCCCAGCACTAGCACATGCAGCAGTCTGTCCCTGACCATCAGCAGTCGAACACTCAATATAATTCACATTACTCCACGCACTCCCAAAAGAATTCTTCTGATCCTTACAATGCGCACACCAGAACGCCCCATACATCTTCGCCCCAGAATCTGTCAAACACTCGGCCAAAGCAGTATACTCCCCACCCCCTCCGCCCCCACGAGGCCACACCAAAAACGCAATAACTGCCAGAACAACTAGTCCAATAATCAAATGGTTTTGTTTCATAAATGCAGGAAAAGAAAACAGTATATAAAACTTCAGGTCACAAACAAAAAGGTAATTAAACAAGCCCCCTCTTCAGTCAATCATGAAACATCCCAATAAAAAAATAATGAGGGAACTGATTGGGCATTTTCCAAAAAGCCTAATAACTGCTGCGATTATTGATAAAAAAGGAAAGATTATTTCGATTTCCTCTGGTAATGTTTATCCTCCAGAAAAATGCACAGACCCAACAGCACACTCCGAGGTTGACGCTATAAGGAAGGCTTGCAAGAAAATAAAATCATGCTCTCTAAAAGGACACTGGCTCTATTCCACATTCGAACCCTGCCCACTATGTTCATCTGCAGCAGTATGGGCAGGAGTAGACGGAATAGTTTATAGCAACAACCCAAAATACAGAGGGAAAGAAGACAACTGGTCATTCATACCTTGCCAGGAGATAATAAAGAGATCTCAATATCTAAACAAAACTAAACTTCACAAAGACTTCCTTATAGACGAAACCAAACACTTCTTCCTAGAATAATTACTTCTTCTTCCCGCCAACAACACCCATCTGATTCCAAGCCAACTCAAACATCTGCTCCATGGCCTGCGCAAAGAACGGAGTAGACAACCAAATAGCTACATCATAATTAGGATGCACAGTGCTGTCATCCAAAACCATGAACATCAATTGCTCACTATCAACAACAGCAAACCTTCCACTCAATCCGGCCCCATCCCGAACATCTGCTACTCTAGACAAATCTTTAGCAACCCTCTCATTATCCTTATTCAAGGGAGCCGCAATCCGAACAATCACTCCTCTCTTTTTAGCCTTCTCTAAAGCAGGCAACAAAGCCTCCATCTTCCGATTCAACCCATCAGCTGTAGTCACAATTGTCACAGTCTTTTCAGCACCACGAATCATCATATCCAAATGATTATACATATTCTGCCTTCCTCTCAAACTCCCAGAAAGATCACTCGGTTCAACAAACTTCACCCCATTCTCGAACAATCCTGTCAACTCATCCAACACCTCATCCCCCTTCATCTTATCCAACCGCTTACTTCTCTCCTGTGCATGAACAACCAAGTTTCGCTTCACTCTCTCAACCACTTCCTCCGGCTTCAAAGCTACAAACTTAATCGACTTCCCAAGCTTCATGACAATGAATCCTTTCTTCTCCAAACTTTCTAGAATATCATAAGTCCTAGATCTTGGGACGTCAGAAAGATTACTCAACTCTCCAGCAGTAGAAACACCTCTGCTCAATAAAGCTGTCCACACCTTGGCTTCATACAAATTCAAATCAAAAATTTTACGCAACCGACTCAAAAACTCATCTTTGATTATCATACTCTTTACACCTCTTACTCCATTATAAAGGTTTGCTCTATATAAAGCTTACTCTCTAAGAATGACAAATTTTTAGACCGATTTTGTTCCCCTTGACAGGGAGAACAACCACACCACTTCCACTACTTTTACCGTCGACAACCAACGATTTAGCATGCACTCTCTCCTGCACCCATGAAAGCCACGGCTCCAACTGTTCCCGGGCCTTTCCGTCGACAGAAATTTCCATCTCAACAAACTGTCCTTTCTCCAATCCGGCTTTCTTCCGCTCGCCCTGGATCGCCCGAGCGACTTCCCGAGCCAACCCCTCAGCCTCCAACTCCGGCGTCAACCTTGTATCCAACGAAACAGCAAGTTCCTTGCCAGCTTTACAAGAAACAGATTTCACATTCACCTCATCCTTCACGACTTCACTGACTTCAGCTCCAAGCTTTGCTCCGACAACAGACAACGAAGCCAACGGCTGACGAATTCCAAGCCCTTTCATCTCCCTTTCCTTCAACGCCACACTCACCACTTCCCGAGCACTCGCCATCTCTTCCTCTAACTTCTGATCTCGCAATCTCGGCTTCAGCTTCGGCCAAGATTCCAAATGCACCGAGCCCTTATTCCCCAGCACCTCTCGCCAAACAGCCTCAGTAGCAAACGGCAACAGAGGAGCAAGAATCTTACAGCTCTCTCCTAGAATATATCCCAATGCAGCCTCAGCCTCCTTCCTCTCTGCTCCTCCAAATCGATCTCTGCTCCGCCGCACATACCACGTAGACAGATCTTCAATATATCCCATAATCTGCTTGCTCGCCCGAACCGTATCATACTTCTCCAGCGCATCAGTCACGCCCTCCAACAACCCCTCAAGCCGAGACAACATCCACCGATCCAACACATGCTTTGGCGTAAATGCCTTCCCCCCTCCATGACAGCCAGAACTCACATAAAACTGCCCGACGTTATACCACAAAAGCAACACCTTCTTATACACTTCATCAACACTCCTCTCCGAGAACCGCACGTCCTCGCCAGACATAACGCTCGACCGCATCAAGTAAAACCGCAAAGCATCCGCCCCATACTTCTCAATAACCTCGTGGGGATCTGGATAATTTCCTTTCGACTTCGACATCTTATTCCCATCCTCAGCCAGCATGTTCCCTGTAGTAACAACATGCTTAAATGGCGGCTTATCAAACAGCATACTAGCCATAGCCATAGAATAATAGAACCACGTCCTCGTCTGCGCAATATACTCTGCAACAAAATCGCCGGGGAAATTCTGATCAAACCATGACTTCTTCTCGAACGGATAGTGCACCTGCGCAAACGGCATCGACGCAGACTCAACCCAACAGTCCAACACTTCCGGAATTCGCTTCATCTTTCCCCCACACGAACACGGAATCTCAACTCCATCAACCACATGCTTATGCAGATCCCTCACCGTCTTCCCCGACAACTTCTTCAACTCAGCAACACTCCCCACAATCTCTTGCCGATCACAACTCTGACACTTCCACACCGGAATCGGCGTCGCCCAATACCGATTCCTCGAAATATTCCAATCCGGCGCCTCACTAATATTATTCTTCACTCGCCCGTCCTTCAGGTGAGAAGGATACCATGACATCTTCTGATTGTTCTTCAAAATCTTATCCCTAATCTTCTGAATCCTCACGAACCACGAATCAATAGCATAATACAATAATGGAGACTCACACCGATAACAATGTGGATAGGGGTGCGTCGTCTTCTCCGTGCTATACACCAACCCTCTCGCATCCAAATCCTCGAGGATAACTTTATCGGCACTCTTAAAGAACAAACCCTTTGCAACTTTTACCTCAGATTTCATCTTCCCCGACAAATCAACCGTATGATTATCTTTCAATCCCTGCTCCTTACCTCTCTCATAATCTTCAGGCCCATACATAAGAGCAGAATGAACAAGGCCAGTCCCAGCATCTAACGTAACAAAATCCGCATAATCAATTTTATGGTAGCTCTCATCAAAGTCCTTGAAGTAATCAAACAAAGGCTCATACTCCTTCCCAACAAGATCCTTCGCTGTCAACTCCTCAACAACTTCATAGTCTCCTTGCATCACCGCATCCAATCGCTCCTTCGCCAGAATATAATATTCTCCTTGGGATTTCACTTTCACATACACAAAATCTTTTTTTACATACAGCGCAGAATTTCCTGGCAGTGTCCACGGCGTCGTCGTCCACGCCAGCATATACGTATCCCTCTCTCCCTTAAGCGCAAACTTCACCGTCACCGACGTCTCCGTAATCGTCTTATAACTATTGTCCATCGCAATCTCTGCATTAGACAACGGCGTCTCACATCGAGGACAATACAACAACACTCGCTTCCCCTCATACACCAACTTCTTCTTCCACAACTCCTTAAACGCCCACCACACCGATTCCATATACGACAAATCCAGAGTCTTATAAGACCCTTCAAAATCAACCCACCGCCCCATCCGCTTGACCGTCTTCCCCCACTCTTTCACATACGTGGAGACACTATTATGACAAGCCGAACAGAACTTGTCTACCCCCATCTCCTCAATCTGTTTCTTCGTTTCAATCCCCAGATCTTTCTCTACAATATTCTCAATCGGCAAACCATGACAATCCCACCCCCACACCCTGTCAACTTTATACCCCTTCATCGTCCAGAATCTCGGAATCGTATCCTTCACCGTGCTCCCCAAAATATGCCCGTAGTGCGGCAGCCCCGTCGCAAACGGTGGCCCGTCATAAAAAACATAACTCTTCTTCTTACCTTTCAACGACTTCTCGAAAGTCTTATCTTTCTCCCAAAACTCCAAAATCTCCTTTTCTTTCCCGTTCACGTCTACCATGACACTAATTCTCCTTCAATGCTTTTATAGCTTTGGCTTCTACGAAGCCAGAGCTGCCGATGAACTTGCTTCAGCGAGCATGTTTTGTATGTTGTATCAACGTTAGTAATCATAAAAGAACTCCACGCCGAACCTTGCAGGCTCAGCTAAATAATAATCTCAAGAATAATTTGAGAGCTAAACATACTAACGCAATAAAAAAAGAACTACTTAAATCTTCTTATGACTCATGAATCGACCGCTGCAAAAGTAGATTATTTAGCCTCGGCGAATAAACATAATTCAACTAAAATTTAGGTTATTTAATCTAGGATGTATCTCAACCCAAAAACAAACATAACTCACAGAAAGCAAATAAAGATACTACTACGAAATAGTTACAATAGAAAGGTTTATAAATGATTCCCACACTCAATCTCCATGCAAGCAAAGACAACACTAGACCCCTGGTTTACTTTAGAGAATGCTAAGCTAGCACACAGCATAGATTTGAGGAGATTCGAAGACCGAGCAGGTAGAAAGGTCGAACCACAAGATTTCTTTGTCAGACCCATCCCAGGTTCAGAAGAACAACCTTATTTTTGCACATCGGCAATTACACCAATCTCATCCAACAGAACAATGGGGAACGAGCTAGTGATGTATCTTAAGAGGGAAAAACCCTACCAGATGTCTCCATGGAATGAGATGTCGAACATGTTTGGCCAAGAGATTGTCGAGCTTACCAAACCTGAAGACTGTTCCCTGCGTCAATTACTCTTCGCAACACTGACCCTCCCCACCCAAGGATACAACGAAGTCCATCTCGCAACAGATAAGTCTAGGATCGAAGGGTTCCGACAAGGGATGCACAGGACTACTGAAGGGGTTTACAAGAACCTCAAAGGTCTCCTGGAGACCGCAGCCGGAAATGGATCTGGAAGACTCTTTCCGGTAGACGAAACTCAAATCAGGATTCTTGCACCAATCTTCATCGAAGCAGATTATATGATTCCTATCGATAGGGAAGATCCTTGGTTTTACAATGACGCAACATCGATCGAACCATGGAAAACAACACTAGCAGAAATTCAGAGACGCTATTTTGAAACGGGGAGTAAAGTTGCGGATGATGAAAAATGCAAACAATTACTAGCAGATATTCTCACTGGAGAACTAAAACTCGAACAATACGAGGAAGAGTTATATGGAACAGACGAACCATCTGAAAATCAAGAATTAACAAGACAAGGCATCTTTGGGGGAAATTGGACAGAATTGCCCATTGACCCAAGTCACCAACAAAAAATTAGAGAACTCATGACCGAAGTTGCGGACTATCGGGAAAGATTAAACATAACCTCCACAATGGGGATGTTATAAATCATACAAGTGCTTATTAATGCTCACCCCTCCCAACACCGCAACAAACAGCAGAACAAGGCCAAACTCCCACACATCAGAAAACAAAAACGCAACACCAACAACCACACACCCGACCAACAACCACTGCAAATACTTCCTCCCAGCAGCCAACTCATCCCGACACAACCAAGCTAACAACAATCCAACCGGAATTCCCAAGACTAAAACGAGAAGCTCAACCAACATATAAATTATCCAATGGGCTCCTTACATTTTTGATACTCTGATTCGACACTTGCACATATATCTGTGTCGTCTTCACATCCGAATGCCCCAACAATTTCTGAATAATCCTCAAATCAGTTCCCTGATCAAGCAAATGCGTCGCAAAACTATGCCTCAATAAATGTGGGTAAACTCTTTTTCTCACTCCAGCTTTCTTGCCTGCCTTTTTCAAGACAGCTTGAATGGTGGCCGTTGTCAGCCTTCCTCCTCTGTTCGAACAAAATAAAATCTTACGCCTCTCCAACCCACAATAACTTTTCAATTCATCAATCAAAGACCCCGGAATCTTCACAAACCGATCCTTTTTCCCTTTCGCCAACCGAACATGAATAATACCCTCATCAAAATTCACATCTTCCCTATTCAAATAGGTAACCTCACTCACCCTAAGGCCACAACCGTAAAGTAATTGAACAATCAATTTATGTTTGACATTATTTAATGAGCCAATCATTCTTCCAACTTCTTCAGGAGTTAGTATGTCTGGCAAGGTCTTATTCTTTTTAGGGTTAGGCATATTCAAAGGTTGCTTCAGAACAGCATCAAAAAAGAATTTAATGGCAAAAAGATCTTTCCTCACACTTGAGGGACTTTTATTTTTTAGACACCTCTGAACATAATTCTTAACAACCTCTTCATTTAATCCTTCTTTTTCAGCAAACTCTAAAAACACTCCAACAGAATAAATATATCCACTAACAGTCTTCTTGGAAGAATTTCTTATTTCTAGCTCTCTTTTCAGTTTACCTAATAATGNTTTCATGTGATTAAAATATCTCTTCTATTATATATAACTTCCCCTACAAGCAAGTTATCATGAATTGATTTATGATAACTTTATGTTCAACGAAATTTCTAATTCTCCTAAAATCTCTCTCAGCCATCCCCCGACCACCCACCCCAGATAGGAGGTGCGCACCTGTCCTTCGGACAAATAGTCAAAACTTTCAGTTTTGAAATTTAATAGAAATAATCTTTTTTCCGCCTCCCAAAATTGTTGTTTAACAATATCTTTTTATACAAGTAAAACTTTCAAATAAAAAGGTGATAAAAAATGTTCCTACTTCATTACATCCTCCCATTAATAATTTTTTATTTTTATAGAGATAAAATTATACTATGGGGATTACTTTTAGGAAATCTTATTGATTTAGATCATATCTATTATAGGCTAATTGGAAAAGTTGGTTGGTTTGAATCTGCATGCCCTCATTTAGGGATGCAATGTAGTTTTGGTTTTTATCCATTACATAACTTAACATTTGCAATTATTTTTTTATTATTTTCAGGCTTAATCTTTCTAAAAAATAAAAAAATTAAATTTATTGGATGGCTTTCTTTAGGGGCTTTTCTAAATTTAGTTTTAGATTATATTCATTTAATTACAGGAGTTGCAATATGATAAACCTAAGTACGATTTTGATTATCGCTTTTTTTATTGAAGCAATAACTATTTTCGGAAGATTTTTCTTTAAATTAAGTTCAAAAAGGATTTATATAAAATTAATTAAAAGATTTGAATTTAAATTTTTTATCCATTTTCACCACTTATTTTTTGGATTAATTCTCTCTTTAGTCTCATTTCATTATGGGTTTGTTTTTTTGTTTAATCTTGGATTCGCTATGGTGCTCTCAGATTTAGTCCACCATTTTGTTGTATTATGGATCATAATTGGAAACCCAGAATTTCATCTAATTTATAAAAATCCAAAACATTTTCAAGAAGAGCAAAAACTAGAAGACAGAAAAATAAAGAAATTTATTAAACACATGGTTTATATTTTTGACTAAAACAACAATTTTCCCCCTAAAAAAAGATTATTTTATCTTCTTTCTTAGAAAGAAAGAAGCAAAGAAGGGCGCGCACCTCAAATTTAATGGGATGGCTAAAAGCCCACCTGAACTAAGAGAGATTTTAGAAATATTAAAGACGGAGAATTAGAAACTTGCTTCACTTCGTTACGCACCACGCCTTGCAGGCTTTCAGAAAATCAAAGATTTTCTTCAGGTCGCTGAACAGGGCTTAAACAGAAAATCCTTGCAGGAT
>NYZR01000017.1 GCA_002687255.1 Candidatus Pacearchaeota archaeon
CCTGCAACACTTTCTTCTGCGCAAACACCTGATTCTTCACAGCCGCAGAAAAAATCGAATCAACCGAATCCTTGTCTTCATCACCCATGCCCACCTCGAACCGCCCCAACTATATAAACATACTGCAACTGCAACCCTCATTTCCACTCGAACAAGGAAGAAAAATGACTCCAAACCAAAAGAATCACTGACACCCTCATTTCCACTCCAGAAGAAAAAATGAAATGTGAATCACCCCACGCTGAAGCGAGGGGCGTCCTCCGCCCCTCCGAGGTGTTCACACCAGAGATTTGAGCTTGCACACGAGCTAAAGCAAGGAGGTTGCGCAATCTCAAATCTCGCTGTCTCAAACCGATAAAAACCAGAAAAGAAGGAATTAACCGAACAAATAAAAAGAAATCAAACACTTGTAAACATAACTATCTAAATCTCATCCCAACACCACCTTTCCATCATATCCTTTCCAATATATACATTATAATATATATGTTATTATCTATATACTATACTATACTATACAAATATTTATAAAACAAAACAAAACAACAACACTCATTCCCCTTATTTTTAAACATTCTCCCACTTCCAAACGAAATCAAAGGGTCAGAGTCATCTTCCCAAAAAAGACATTTCTAACAAAAAACAATATTAACAAAAAACAACAATATCTTCGTTCCACACAAATCTTTAAATATCTCCCCTTCTCTTTGCACTCATGCCTTTAGAAAAAAAGCCATCCAAAGAAATAATCGGCCGACTCGTAGTAACGAAAGAAGGAAAAAGATTAGGCATGGTCAAGGATCTAACATTCGAAACCCGAACAGGAGAACTCATCCAAATCATACTTAAGGACGCAACGCCATACACCAAAAACCTCAACCTAGAACTCTCCGACAACAAAGAAGTCCTAATCCCTTACAACACAATCATCGCCATCGGCGACTTTGTCGTAGTCAATGAAGAAGATTTAATGTAATGAAACCAACAGACTTTAACAAAAAACGAGCCATTCCGGAAGATCACCAACACACCACAAGAACAACAAAACTAAAAGAAAACCACACACTACAACATCAACAAAACTAAAAGAAAACAAGACCGACACATTTTAATACCCTTCTCACCCAACAACAACATGAACGTTATAGGATTCAACTTCACCAAAATCGAAGCATCTCGATCGCAAGAGTTCAAACCGGGATTCACCATCACCACAGACATCGAGTTCACAGATGTCAGAGAACACGCACTCGACGTGCTCAAGGATGGACAGGCAATGATCGTTTCATTTCTCTACAGAATTAACTACAAAGACAAAAAGAAAGACATAGCCACGGTTTACTTCGAAGGCGACATCACACTCTCAGTAAGCAAAGAAGAAGCAAAAGACATCACCAAGCAATGGAAAAAACGAAAATTACCAAATTCATTCAAGATACCTTTCTTCAACCTCATTCTCAAAAAGTGCACACCAAAAGCCCTCATCATCGAAGAAGACATCGGCATCCCCAACCACCTCCCTCTCCCCAAGATCGGGCCCGGCCAAGCCCCACAAGAAGACGAAGAATAAAAATCTAAAGAATTAATTAGAAGAAAAGCCTAAACTTCTTCGATAATCATCAAGATCTTTGTGTGCATCAACTTCTAAAATACTCAAAATTTCATCAGAAATAGCGGAAGCATAAATTGAATTAATGGTTGCTGCCCATCTCTCATCAATACCTGAAGCACGAGAAGTTGCCAATTCTGAGCCTCTTGCAACTGCTGCATCTAAGTCTTCACAAGTCTTTCCTTTCTTATAACGAGCAAAAACGGGAAAATCAGCGTCATCTATTCCACGAAGCCAAATCCTCATAGCAAACCAATAATGATGCGGACACCCCACCATACCTAAAAAGGAGAATCAATTTTTATAAATCTTTCTAGAACCATCCATTACAAATCAGCCCTCTTCAACATAAGGTCTCTCAAGAGAATCAACCCAATCAGCCGTAGCACCCCAACCAATCTCATTTCTTAAATAAGAACCAATCTTTTCTCGACCGAATTCCATGACCCTAGTATCTGCGAAATAAAAGACACGATTATGTGACGGATACACAAGGGCATGTTCCCGCCCCCCAAAAGAAATCGGAGCGGCAAGCGCAAATCCAGGTTGTTCAATAAATACAGACATGTTATCGACCTCCTCAAGCTGTCCTAAGGAAAACCTATCACCATCTTCAATACTCCTCAAAATCGTCCTAACCAAAACAAGCTCTCCAGGCGCAGCAGGATGCTCGGAAAAATAATCTCTCCATACACCCGTCCTCCGTTCCCTATCATCTTGAATCCAATCCTCATCATTACCCATAATATTCTAACAAAAAGACTCTTATTAAAGATACATATACTACAAAACACACATCACAAATCCCCCAACCGCCTTCCACCACAAAAGAGAGGCCTCAGAAGACGAAGAATAATCAAATAAACCCACTATTCAAATAAGTCCCGATCCTCTTAAGATTTTCAGCCATAACACCCTCATCCATAACCTCACATTCTGGATCTATCACAACAGTCCCAAGACTCAACCGAACCACTTCTCGATCACCCCACTCTTTCGCATGCTCGGGAGTTAAATTATAGGCTTTCATTTCATAAATACCTGGAGTTCGCACAGTGAGACCACACCCCATTTCCCTCTCTTCAAACAACACATAGGCGTGCCTCCAAGGTGTTGCCCAATCATGCGTTTTCCGACACACACCAATATCTCGAATACCACAAAGTTTCCTCCCTAATTCTATTCCTTCTTCCAAATCCTTCCCAAACCAATTAGAAACATACTTTCCCCCAGGTCTGTTTTTCTTAGCATATTTTTGCAACCATCCATAAACATCACCCCCAAACAACCACATCTCACTATCTCTCCCTAGTGGAATGTGGGGCAGCGGAACTTCTTCGATAATTGGCAGTTCATCAACAAGAACAGGCATAGAAGACGATAAGAAAGATATTATTTAAATTCTATCTCTTCACAATCCCCCCAACCGCCCCATCTCCCTAACTTCCCCATCATCCCCAACCACCCACACCAAAAAGCTCTCCAGATCAAAATCCCAAGCCAATCCTAAATCCCACTCCCGAGCATCAGAACCAACATTCGCCGGACTAAAACTCGGCAGCACAATCACCCGCCGCCCCTCAAAAGAACCATCCAAAAAGCACGGAAACTTCTCTTCCTTCACATCATCCTTCAAAACAATCGCAGGATGTCCATGCCCCATGACCCAAGTATTGCAATCTTCAATACCAACAACAGTCTTGTCACCATGCACAAAACACACATCACCCACACGATACGACACAACAGTTTCCACACCCATGAAATCCAACAACACATCATGATTGCCCTTAACAACGACAATCTTCTCACACCACTTCTTCAAAAACCCAACCAATTTCCCAAACTCTTCCCGCTCCGACGGCAAAATAGCACCAAAAACTTGCTTCACATCTCCCAACAACACAACCGTATCCACAAGTCGATCTTGAGTATCCGCACCTTTAGGGTGCGGCTTCTTCGACTTGGTGACGTCCAAGGAACTTGCCTCCTTGGCGTCAACCTTCTCGATCTCCTCAAACACATCCTCCAAAGAACCAATCATATCTCCCAACAAATCCATCGGCACTCCTTTCCCCGCCCGCCGAGCCGCCTCCGCAAAACCAAGATGTAAATCGCCAACAGCTAAGACTCTTAAACCATCTTCTTCAACCAACAAGGTCTTCCCAATAAATGAAATATTCATAAAAAATTCAACCACAGTAGATTTATAAACCAATCTTTCATACAAAAAACATGGCAGCATCAGCAGTCTCAGACAAAAAACAGGGAAGGATCCAAATAGAACCCATACAACTCCACGAAGTGCCCAGCGCAGCAGACTACGCAAAAGAACTCATGTATGTTTTAGCAGGACAAAGAAAATCCCCTAGCGTGATACAATACGATCTATCAAATGGCAATCACCTCAGAGAGGCTCAAGAAAGAGCAACACAACTTTCACATCCCTCAACAAGTCCTCACATGGAAACCACCTGTGCAAATTCCTACAAAGAAGTTATGACCACAGCAGTCAACCTCATCAAAACATTAAGAAACACCGAATCCATAGAACACACACAAACCTACGTCAACGCACTGGAGAAAGCACGAGAGGTCATCGCCAAACAAAAAGAAAACCTCAATGAACAAACCACTTACACCAACAACACCCGGGTAATAGATCACAGACTCAATAAGAAAGGAGAGCCAAACTATGAACCACAACGATCGACAGATCTTGAAAAGATGGCCATGATGCAGGAGAACTTCCAGAAAATAGATACTGCCATAGAAGACCTCATAAAAGAGGCAGAAACACCAAAATATCATAACGGAAGTAGAAATGGACGCTCTCAACAAAACCCAGCTCCAGAACCTCTCCCTCAAAAAGAACCAGAAACCACAAGATTCGCAAATCCTACCCCCACTCCAACAAATGAGAGAGAGGTGCCCTTAGACGACCCACCTTCAGAACCAGAGACAAAAGTTTACATAGAAAAAACAAAACCAAAGAAAAAAGGATACCTTTCAAGACTAGCATCAGCCGCAAGAAAAAAAACAAGCAAACTAGCAGAAACAATAAGATCTTACACATTTAAACCACAACAAGCATTCGCATAACACACCAAGGAAACCACAAACTAAACCTATTTATGAATATTTTCTTTCCGGACAACACCTGCGTGAATATACACCGGTCGCATCTTACCCCCACTCAACCAACATCGGAACCTTCGACTGTTCTTCGGACACCTCTTCTGATACCCTTCTGGCACCCCCATAGATTTATTAGATGCAAGAATACAAAACCCCAATTGCCGACTAGCCTGTCCATTCGTTCTTTTCTCGTAAGGGACACGTTTGCTCCTGACAATAACACCGAGCTCACGAGAATCAATTTCCCCCTCGGTAGCAAACGGACACCTCCCTTCATAATACTCTTCTGGCAATCCAAACTCAGGAAATTCTCTAGAAGACACCATCACAAAAACAATCAACCATTCTTAAATATACGTGCACTCAACACTATCCTTTCTTCACCGCAATCGCTTTCAAATGCAACTCATGCATCCGTTTCAAGAAACTCACCCTATCCTCCATCCGCAACAAATCCTGCCGCCCCTGCATCACAATCCCCAACCCAAACGGAGAAGCGATAGGCACCGCTCGCTCAACAACCTCCACAGATCCAGAAAACACTCGCTTCAAGTAAGCCTCTGCCCGATCCAAGTCCATCAAATCCTCCATCACCTCTCGCTTCGCTTCTACTAAAATAGGAAAACCATCCCCAAATCTTTTAACAGCACTAAACAACAACATCGAATGCACCTGCTGCTTCCCTACACTCTTCTCTCGCCCCTTATACTGCCGAAGAATCATCAAACCTCGAGCCGCACAATGCCGAAACCGCCGCTTCAACACTTCAGTCTTCTCGATGGCCTCTTTGATAACCTTCCAAAGCTCTTTCCCTTTCAACCAAGCCAGAATCTTCCCAACATCCAACCGCTCACCAGCCAAATAAAACCCATGATCATGAATCCCCATCTCCACATCTCTCATCCGCAAACGACCAGCGGCAAACGCAAACGCCCGAGCCAACACATCATTCACCCGCCGACCAACTAAAGTATGAAACACCAAATATTCCTTCTCCTCCTTGTATCTCTCCACCACAATCTTCCGGTCGTGCGGCACTTCTGAAAACAACCGCTGTTCATCCACATATGCTACAATTTCCTTCGCCGCCTTCGCAGAACAACCAACATATTCTCTAACAAACGAGACCCCTCCATCAGGCAACCGCTCTTCCACAAGTCTATAGAAACGAGCAATGGCCTGTCCGATATCATAATGCAACGGCAACATCTCCGAAAACCAAGAAGGGATCGTCACTCGCCGCCCCTCCGCCGACCGAACCCGAGCCTTCATCCCCGCAGCAGACAGGAATTCATACTTCTTTCCTCCGAGAGTAAACACATCTCCTCGCTTCATCTTCTCCAGAAACGCTTCATCGATCTTCCCAATGCTCGCCCCCCGTTCAGGCCCAGCTCCGATCACCACCTCCACAAACCCCTCTTCAGGAATCGTCCCAATATTGGTCATATACAACACCCGAGCCAGCTTCCCTTTCTTCCCAATCTCCCCGGTCGAAGGCTCATACCAAATCTTCGCATACACGTGCCTATGTTCAAGAGCATACTCACCACACAAATAACTCACCACCTCCAAAAAATCCTCTTTCGACAATGAAGCATAACAATAGCTCCTCCGAACAAGAGATAACATATCTTTCATTTGCCAAATCTTCGAGATCGCCATCCCATAAATTTGCTGCGCCAACACATCCAGAGCCCCCTTCGGAATCTGCACCTCATCGATCTCCTTCTCCCTCATCCGCTTCATCAAAATCGAACACTCAACAAGATCTCCACGATCCATCACCAAAAACTTCCCCTTCGGCTGACTATGCAACTGGTGCCCCGCCCTTCCAAGACGCTGCAACGCCCGAGAAACAGACTTAGGAGACCTAAGCAAAACAACCAAGTCAATAGAACCGATATCAATCCCCAGCTCCAGACTCGTGCTCGACACAATAACTTTCAACTCACCATTCCGCAACCGCTCCTCAATACTAAACCGCTCCTCCTTACTCATCGAACTATGATGCGCCCCGATAACGTCCGAGTATTTCCCAGGGAAATGATCATCCAGATAATGAACTATTCTTTCGGTAGCAGCACGAGTATTCGTAAAAATCAACGTCGTCTTATGACTTTCAATAAGCCCATCGAGCTGCTCATATAAAAGCTCCTGACTTGCTAAGCTCTCAGCTTCAAGAACATGCTTCCCCGGAAAATCTAAACTAATATCAATCCCTTTCACCAAAGGAACAACTGCAATCCCACAATCTCTCCCCTCTCCAACCAAAAAATGCGCCACTTCCTCCAACGGCGCCACCGTTGCCGACAAACCAATCCGAACAGGATCAAACACACTGATCTCCGCCAACCGCTCCAACGTCACACTCAGATACACACCTCTCTTATTGGTCAAAGCATGCACTTCATCCACAATAACAAACTCCACCGCAGCGAGCTTCTCCACAAACTTCTTCGTCGTCAACACAATCGCCAAACTCTCCGGCGTCGTCACATAAATATGCGGAGCTTTCCGAGCCTGCTTCGCCCGCTCCGATGGCGTCGTATCTCCCGTCCGCAAACCGACACGAATCTCCTGCAACTCAATTCCTTTCTTCTCCGCCAGCTCCCTAATCTCTGCCAACGGCGCTTCAAGATTCACATGAATGTCATTGCTCAATGCCTTCAACGGACTCGTATACACAGCATACACCTTGTCCTCCAACTCACCCTTCGCCGCAATACCAACAAGATAATTCAAAATCCCCAAGAACGCCGTCAGCGTCTTTGTCCCCCCAGTAGGAGCAGACACCAGAATATTCTCCCGCCCGATAATCCTGCCCACCCCATACAACTGCGTCAAAGAAAAACTCGGAAATTTCCCAAAGAACCACTCAGCAACCAAAGGGTGCAACAGCTCTCGCAACACCTTCTCATCCTGTGGCCCATCAATAAAAG
>NYZR01000018.1 GCA_002687255.1 Candidatus Pacearchaeota archaeon
CGACACCAAACAAACTATAGAGAAACCCGTCCGACAAAAACCTTCTGTCCAAGACCTAACAACCATAGAGCAGCCAGGAAGACCAACACCTGCCTCAGACCTCGAGCCCAAGAAAAAAAGAAAACCCCGAAGAAAAACCATCGCCCGAGCTCCCTCAAACCAAAAAAGAGACCAAACCCTCATCATAACAGAAAAACCGCAAGCCGCAGAAAAAATAGCAACAGCCCTGGGGCAACCCATGAGAAAAACTCAAAACCGAGTCAGCTACTACGAACTCAAAGACAAGAAGATCCTCGTCGCTTCGGCAGTCGGACATCTCCACGCCCTCACTCAAAAGAAAGGCCAAAAAGGCTGGCCTATTTTCCAGACAGAATGGGTGCCGGCATATACAAAGAAAGCAGCTTTCACCAAACCCTACCATGACCTCCTCGTCAAACTCGCTAGCAGAGCAAAAGAATTCGTCATTGCCACAGACTTCGACACCGAAGGAGAAGTGATCGGCTGGAACGTCCTCCGTTTCATAGCAAAGCAAGAAACAGCAAAGAGAATGAAATACTCAACACTCACCAAGCCAGAGCTACAAGAAGCCTACAACAACCTCCTCCCCGAACCGAATTGGCCCCAAGCCTACGCTGGAGAAACCCGGCACTACCTCGACTGGTTCTATGGCATCAACCTCTCCAGAGCCCTCATGGCCGCCATCAAAACCGCCGGCGCATTCAAGATCCTCTCCATAGGCCGAGTCCAAGGCCCTGCCCTCAAACTCATCGTCGACCGAGAAAGAGAAATCTCCTCGTTCAAATCAGAACCCTATTGGAACATATACGCAACCACACCAAGCAACAAAACCAAATACAAACATCCAAAGGATATTTTCAAAAAAGAAGAACTAGAACAATTCAAAGATATCAAAGAAGCAAGCTCCGTTACAAAGAACACCGAAGAATCCATCCAGCCCCCGACACCTTTCGACCTCACCACATTACAAAGAGAAGCCTACCGCCTCCACAAGATGCCACCAAGTCAAGTCCTCAAAGCCGCCCAAAAACTCTACCTCGACGGTCTCATCTCCTACCCAAGAACCTCTTCTCAAAAAATCCCCTCAGCTATCAAGCCCAAATCCATCCTCAAGAAACTCGCCAAACATTTCCCAGCACAAGTCAAGCAAGCCACACGAACAAAACCCATAGAAGGCCGCAAGTCCGACCCGGCGCACCCATCCATTTACCCGACAGGTGACCTCGGCAGCCCCGCAGCTCAAGAAGCCAAACTCCTCACCCTCATCATAAAACGATTCATCTCCTGCTTCAGCCCCGACGCCAAAACCGCCAACCGCCGCACAGTATTAACCGCATTAGACGAAAAAGGAAAACCAAAAACCTACGCACCAACCCCTTCCTTGTCCGAAGCTGCGCTCACAAAGAGCGAGCAGCAGGGGCCTGCCGAACTTGCTTCGGCAACGGCATCAGATAATTCAGCTGCGAAGCAGCAAGGGGGGGGTGGAGGCCCAGAGCAGAGCGAGCAAATTTCAAAACCTCAAAAGATTACCTTCACCGCATCAGGACTCAAAATCCTAGAAAAAGGCTGGACAAACATCTATCCAACATTCCTGGAAGAAAAAGACATCCCCGACCTAAATGGAAAAACAAAAATTTCAAAGATAACAACAGAAGAAAAAGAAACCCAACCCCCAAAGAGATACACACCCACAGGATTACTAACAACCTTAGAAAGAAAGAACCTCGGAACCAAAGCCACCAGATCCCAGATAATAGAAACCCTCTTCAACCGTGGCTATCTCGACGGCAAATCCATCAAAGCCACACCGCTAGGAATGCACCTAATAGAATCCCTAGAACAATACAGCCCAATCATCATAGACGAAAACCTAACCAGAAAGTTCGAAGAACACATGCAAGAATTCGATAAAATCAGCCAAAAAGAAAGTAATAATAGCAAAACAACCAGGTCAACATCGCAATCAAAAGATACACAAACACCGCCCTTGGCATCAGATACTTCAGCGCCGAAGGCGCCAAGGGGTGGTGGAGGCACCGAGGCGGATGCCGAGCAAATTCCCAAAGAGAGCAACTTACCACAAATCCTACAAACCCACGAAACCAAAGTCCTCGAAGAGGCAAAGAAAATACTAACAGACATCAGCAAAGACTTCAAAGCCAAAGAAAAACAAATAGGCAAAGCCCTAGCCAAAGGCATAACAAACTTGAGAGAGAAACAAGCAGCTGACAACACACTCACCCAAACCTGCCCAACCTGCAACAACGGCCCCCTAAGAATCACCTACTCGCCCAAATACAAGCGCTCGTTCATAAGCTGTTCCACATACCCTAAGTGCACCCAAACCTACTCCCTCCCTCCTGGCTCCCTCATCAAACCAGCCAACAAACCTTGCGACTCCTGTAAGTTCCCCAAACTCCTCTCCATAAAAAAAGCCAGAAAACCCTGGGAATTTTGCTTCAACATAGAATGTGAAACCAACATTAAGAGAAGAGATGCCTGGGAAAAGAAGAAAGCAAACACCGATTAAATATGATCTGAATCTGGATAAAAACCCGGATCAACACCCTCATGCACGGTCTGATAAGACTCCATCTCCCTAAATCGAGAATAAGATTCCGCTTCACCGGGAAAAGCATGACTAAACCTCACCACCCCCCTTTTATCAGGCTCAAACTCACATACAAGACTATATGAATTAATAAAAAAAGATTCCACACAAGAAAGACGACTCCCGGGAACACGCTCTTCAAAATCATCCCTTGTTAAAATAATCGGGGGAACAGCTGCACCCCCTAGGCCCACATCCAACACAACACGATAAAAACGAGAAGGGAAAAATTTCATAATATCATCATGGAATCGCATAAAGTCAACAAGAGTCTGCTGGGGATCAAGATCACCAAGACTCTTGCTATACCAACCATAAGCCAAATCAGTTTCATCAACACCAAGAGAAGAAATCATAAAAAAGAAAACACAAAAGATATTGATAAATCTTCCTATCGCAAAGCCTCATCTCAAAATCCATTCTTTAAAAACATTTACTTCCCTTTCCTAGAATTCGCCCGAGAACTAGGCCTCACCTTCAAAGTAGGACTATGACCCTTATTACTCTGCAACCCTCTACTCTTCCGAGCAGCTGAAGTCAACCCTCTTTGAGCCCTCTTAGCCCCAGCCCCAACAATCCATTTAGTAGTCCGCCCCTTCGCAATTTCAGGCCTCGAAGGATCAATCAAAATAACCTCATAAAAATAATGCTTCCCATCCTTCCCCACCCAATAAGAATTCAACACTTCCAGATTAGCAAACTTCCGACCAGCACGCTGCTCGGCAACCCACTGATAATTCATCCCCAACGTCTTCCGATTCGTCTGCTTCCTGGTAGAACGTCCTTTCACACCAGCTCGTTCTCTTTTACGACCTCCACGAACAACTCTGACACGAGCAATCACAAATCCCTTCTTAGCCTTATAACCAAGAGCCCGAGCCCTATCCAATCTCAAAGGCTTCTCCACTTTCTCCACACTATTCCCAGCCCGCCACGCAATAAGCTTCGGCTGCATCAGTTCCCTGCTCGGCTTCAGCCACAACTTCTTAACTTGTCCGTATAATCCTTGAACCATAACCTCTCTCAACAAAATTGCTTTAAAAAACTATCTATCCCCAACAGAAACAAGATACCCCTCAGAAGAAGGAAGCTCGTTCAGAGGAGAGCTTGCCCGAAGAGTAATCTCACGCCGATCAGAACTTATTCTATGAACATAAAACTCAGGACGATCCTCCTTAACAAACAAAGAAGTGACTGCACCAGCAAGAGACTTATCGACCCCATCAGAAGGAACAGTCAAAGACACATAATTTATTTTCCCATTCCTAGATTTCTTCGCCATAGAACAATCCTTGCCAAACACCCTTTAAAAACATTTACCTACTCCAGACAATAGATGATGCAAGAGCTGCAGCAAATCTGGCGAAGCCAGCTAACTAAAGGGAGAGTTAGCAAAGAGAACTGTTAGTTCTCTTGCAAAGCGAACAAAGAGCGTCGCAGCGCAGAAAAAATAAGTGCCACAAAGGCACGTTTTGCATCATCTAAAACTATATCTTCAGCCCTCCACAACCCTAATCATTAAGTTTAAATACCCACACCTTACATATTTTTATGGTAACTCAAGATAACCCCACAGAAGCAGAGTATATGGCAGAATTTGCTAAGGGGGTCACTGACGAAGAAGGGCTAAAGATAGAGAGAACTAGCTATAGAACAAATCACTGCAGTGCTCCATTTACGTTGGAAGAATTTTGTATATCTACTGCCTGGCTAGGTAAGAACTGTCCTGTTTATCCTTATGGTAATTCTCCTGACGTCGAACCGTGTCATTTTTTATCAGATGCAGAACATGAGAATTATTCATGCCCTATTTTAAAAATGAGAGAAATCAGAGAGGTGATCTCTAAAAGAGGCACACCTGAACAGAAAAGGGCACTAGAAAGGTTAGCAGACAGCTGGGTCAGATATGCTAGTATGAACGAAAAGGATGTGCCTTTTCCAGGGGAAGAATATGAAAGATCGTTTTTTATAGATCATTGCAACGGTTGGGGCGTTACAGAACCAGGATTGATTTATGAAGCATTAGACAGATATGATAAAGCTAAAACTCTTGAAGGCAGACAGATGTGTGTAGATTTAAAGTCTGGTGAAAAAACACTTGTGTGGCCAGGTAGAGAAGATTGGGAAGCCATCATAGAAAGAGAAAAAGATGTATGAACAATGAATAGAAAATAAGATTATCAAATAATTTAGAATCTATTCCCTAGCAATCTTCCACAACAAAGCAAACTGATTCCGATACCCTTCCGCAACCCGTTCATCAGAAATCACAATAACAAAAGGCCGCTCCTTATCCCACAACACCAATGCAACTTTATCACACCAGATATTCACCGCCAAAGGAGAACCATACTTCGCCGGCAGAGACCGTATTTCAGAAAGAGCAATCTGCTTTTTCGGCAACTTCTCAAACACAATCACTTTCGTCCGAATCTTTCCTTTAGAACGACGTTTATCAAACCAATGAAAATACAAATCCATCATCTCATACGCCATCCCCGAAGCCCCCAAAACCAGAATCTCCCCACCCGCAGCCAACTGATCCTCGAACACCATCTTCAACCCGGCCTTCCCCTTATAGAAATTTGTCTCCTGCTTCTCCTGCACAGCAGAAAACTTTGCCATCATCGCCGGCAGCAGCCCCTCCACCAACGCCTCTTTCTCCTTCACCAAATCAAGAAACCGTTCCGGCGACGAAGCAGAAAAAACCCTCCTCCGATTCTCCAAGATATACCCGATCAACCCCTTCTGAATCAACTGCTCGGTCACATCATACACCGTCCTCCTATGCAACCCCGTCCGCCGAGCAATCCCTCCAGCCAAAGAGGGGCCAAGATCCAATAAAGCCCGATACACCTTGCCCTCATTTCCTGTCAACCCCAAAGCAGACAAATCCATACCCCCCACAACAAAAACCACTATGTAAGCTTTTCTATTGGGGTGAAGATCACCACCACAAAAGCTAATAAGACCAAAACCATTCAACCCACCATGACACCAACCCTCAAGCCATACCAACAACAACTCGTAGAAGAAGTCTGGGCGCCAGGGCCACCCAGGGTCAACCATCATCACCACTTAGAAACCCTAAGAACACGAAAAGACCAAAGAGGACTCGCAGAACACACCAGAATGCTCGAAAGAATGAGAGATCAAGACCTAACAGGGCTCACCCAACCCCCAAGACTAGACCTCAAAGAACGGCCAGAATCCACGAAAAACACACAAGCAAAATCAGGAATCACAGGGGGACAACTCAAACACAAAAGAGGGGTCTTCCTCCACTCTCCACAACACAACAACCCCTTCCACGAAAAACACCTCATCGACATCAGCAGAGCAGACGTCACGGACTGGCGCATCAACTTCCAAGCCTATCAACAACCAGAAGAAGAATTCCAAAAAAAACTCACAACACACTACGCCGAATACGATGACAAACACCCCAAGAGAAAAACACCCTCGCTCGAAGAAAAAGCACGCAGAGCCCTTCAAGCGCTCCCAGAAGGCCGCACCATTCTCGAAGACACAGATCAAGAAACGCTCATCGCAATCATCGACTCTTACCGATTCGCTCCAGCAATCAAAGCAGGAGACATCGAAACCATTGCTTGGCTCACCGCAGCAGGCCATCGCATCAACCAACTCGATAGAAAGATAAGAAGCGACAAACCCGAACACTTAGAAACGACACAAGAACACCTCCAAATAACAAAAAGCCACCTCGTCGAAACATCTCCTGAAGAAGCAGGCCACCTCCTAGCCGTCGCAGCGCAAATCCTCCCAGAAAAACAAACCGCCATCTTCGCCACCGATCTCGCAGATCTCCAAGCCATAGATGCACACCAAACACCCATCACCCGAAACAACCAAACCTACATACCTGAAGTAGACTGGGAAGAAAAATTCAAACCAACAAGACTCAACTGGGAAACCGAAAAAGACTACCCTCGAGAACCAACCACGCTCGCCCAACTCAAAGAAGCAAACTATCTCACCCGTGCTCACACCATAGGGGCTCACAACACCCACGCCAAAGCCTTCGCCGATATACGATTCCTCAAGAGAAAGCACATCAAACAACACTTCGAAAGACCACGAGACTTCCTTAGGGCAGCGAAATCCATCTGGCCAGCATTCCAAAAAGACAAAGCCACCTATGCCGAATGGAAAAAAGCAGGCTCCCAAAAAGAAGATGAACCAACCTACCACCTTCCAAAAGACATTAGCAAACCCTGGGGGAAACTCTTCGACACCGTAGAATACTGTTGGTTCGAAGGGACAGAGAGCCTCGACAGAACACCTCAAAAGCGACACGCCTCAGTCAACACCTGGCTCACGAGAAGAATACCCCTCTCAGAACTCGAAACACTTGCAGAAG
>NYZR01000019.1 GCA_002687255.1 Candidatus Pacearchaeota archaeon
AGGATTGTGGTGAAAATGTGTGGATGTTGATTAAGACAGATGTTGATTTGTGGTATGCTGGGATGGACAGTAAGTTCGATGTGCTTGATTCTGTGGGGGCGAGTTTTCCTTTATATGACAACGGTTTCCTTGGATCGTTGAGGGTTGCGAATATCCATAAGACTCTTGTTTTGAGAAAGTTTGAGAAGTATGTTGCTTCTTATGTTGTCTTCGGTTCGTTAGTGAGGGGGACAGCGGACAAGACGAGCGATGTGGATACGTTTGTGATTATCGATGATACGGATATAAAGCAGATGCCTCGATTGCAGTTGTTGGAGAAACTGCGAGGAATTATTTATGATTATATTAGGGAGGCTTCGGCTCTTGCTGGGGTGAAGAATATTTTGAATGTTCAAGTTTCGTTGTTGACTGATTTCTGGCAACGGGTGAAGGATGCTGAGCCTGTGGCGTTTACGATGTTGCGAGATGGTGTGCCTATGTATGATCGGGGGACGTTTATTCCGTGGAAGTTGTTGTTGCAAATGGGGAAGATTAAGCCTTCGCAGGAAGCGATTGATCAGTATATGAAGAACGGAGAGCAGACAAAGGAGATGGTGAAGCGACGGTTGATGGATTCTTTGGTTGATGTGTATTGGGGCGTCGTTACTCCGACGCAGGCGATGATGATGCTTTCTGGGGAAGCGCCGGCTGTTCCTAAGGAATTGATTTCTGAGGTTAAGAAAGTTTTGGTGCAGCGGGAGAAGGTGATGACCGCTAAGGATCTGAAGACTCTGGAGAAATTGGTTGGCCTGTATAAGGGATATGAGCACGGAACGGTTAAGGAGATTTCTGGAAAAGAGATTGATGAGTTGCTTGTTTTGTGGGAGGCGTATCAGAAGGAGCTGAAGAAGATGCGGGCTGTTTTGGAGCAGCGGATGCAGGATAAGACGGCGGATGAAGTTTATGATCAGGTCTTCGGGCTTCTTGAGAATGTTCTTGGTGTGAAAGGGCAGAGCTCTTTGGTGAAAGCCTTTGGAGAACAGATGGTGAAGGTGGGGAAGGTTCAGCCAAGGTTCGGTCGGATTTTGGAGGAGTTGGTGAAGATGAAGGGGAAGATGAAGCGAGGGAAGGTTTCTGCTCGTGAGTCTGATAAGGTGAAGAAGGATGCTTCTGAGTTGCTGAATGCTTTGACTGAGTATGCTCAACGGAAGGAGCTTCTTGAGAAGCGTGGGGTGTTTGCCGTGCGTTACGATGGCGGGAAGAAGGTGGCTGAGGTGGTTGCTGCCGGGAGTGATGTGTTTGTGGTTGTTGAGGGGGCTGTTAAGGCTGTTAAGAATGGGAAGTTGGTTGCTTCTTCGGAGGAGGTTGTTCGTAAGGCTCTTGAGAAGAAGGGTGGTGGTGAGGTGAAGATTGGGGCTGAGGTTTTTGGGTTGTTGGAGAAGGAGTTGGGGAGCTTTGAGGTTAGTTTGTAAATCATGTTTAAGAACTATGGAGCTTTATGAGAAAGAGGTGCTTGTTCCCTTGCCCAGAGGGGGTGTTGATCTTTTGAAGTATTTTTCGGAGTGTGTTACTGCTCATCTTTCGGATGGAGAAATCCTTCTGAGATTTGTCGTGGTAAAAACTGATGCTCGTGGGTATCATTGTGAACTCGGCGTTCTTGCAAATGCTCTGGATAAGGGTAATGAAAGGGGATCGATATTTGACTTTCAAATGGGTGGGTCGGAGGAGGTGGAAGATTTTACCGTGGCCCTTCTTATTCCTACGGGGATCGGCGCTGAAATAGGAGGACATTGTGGGGATGGAAATGCTGTAGCAAGGCTGGTTGCTTCTACTTGTGATACTCTGATTACCCACCCTAATGTTGTGAACGCTTCTGATATCAATGAGCTCCCTGAGAATGGTCTCTATGTTGAAGGGAGTGTTCTTACTAGACTTTTCATGGGTCAGATAGGATTACAGAAGGTTAGATCTAACAGAATTTTGATGCTCATGGATCGACATAGCGATCGATTATTTAATGACGAGGTGGTCAACTCAGTCTCTGCGGCTAGAGCCACATTAGGTATTTCATGTGATGTCTATGAGATGGAACAGCAGGTAGAGAGCTCCTCTGTTTACTCTGGGTCTGGAAGGTGTGTCGGTCGTGTGGAAAAACTGCAGCGGCTTTTTGATGTGATCAAGAAACATAAGGGATCGTATGACGCTATCGGACTTTCTACGTTTATTACGACACCCCTTACTTATCATAAAGACTATTTTACCTCTGATGGTATGATCAATCCTTGGGGTGGTGTTGAGGCGATGTTAACCCACAGTATTGCTGAAGTATTCCAGCTCCCTTGCGCACATTCACCCCTCATGCCCTCTAAGGAAGTCATGAATATGGAACCTGGAATTGTTGATCCAAGAAAGGCTCCTGAAACTTCTTCTATGACTTATTTGCATTGTATCCTCAAGGGACTCCATAAGAGTCCTCGTGTTGTTTCTTCTGACAGGGGGCTCGGTGTCGGGCGTGTCTCTTGTTTGATTCTTCCTGACGGATGTTTGGGGATCCCTACTCTTGCTGCGTTAAAGCAAGGGATTCAGGTTATAGCTGTGAAAGATCGTGAACACGTCATGAAAAATGATCTTTCATCTCTTCCCTGGCGCCCTGGACAGTTTATTCAGGTAGATACTTATTTAGAAGCGGTTGGGGTTCTTCAGGCTATCAAAGCAGGTATCTCTGTTGAGTCTGTGAAACGGCCTCTTTCCTATACGAAGGTTGTAGAAGATTTGGAGGTTGGTTTGTAAGATGCGGGAGGGTGAGGTTGGGGAGTGGAAAGGGCCTTTTTGGATGAGGGCTGTTCGCACAGGATTTAGCATTGATGAACATACTCGTAATTTTGCCAATGGTGCTGCAGGAGAAGCAAGGTCGTATATTGAGGGCATGTCTCTTGCTCAAAAGTTGATGGGTTCTTTTTGTTTTAGACTTGGGTTTCCTATGAGTTCTGATCTCGAGAAGTATTGTGGTGCGAAGTGTGCGGTTGGGGATTGGACTGTTGATCCTTATCGCTTTTAGACATCGGGGAGGGGTGGGGACGCCCCTCGCTTTAGCGTGGGGTGGTTCACAGAACTTTGCTATTTTTCAAAGTTCTCTAAAGGATTCTTAGGGATCTTTTTGCTTCACCTTGGGAAGTGAAGTTTTAAAAACCCTTTTTCGCATACCATTTGATGGAAGGATTAGTAGTTCAGTTTCGTCGGGGCAGACACAGAGTTCATGAGAGGCACTTCTTGCTTGACTTAGGTTTGTCTAGTCGTGACGAGGCTGCGAAGGCTGTTGGTAAGAAGGTGGTTTGGTCGAGTTCTGCAGGGAAGAAGATTGCTGGTGAGATTTCTAGTGCACATGGGAATAACGGTTTGGTTCGGGCGATTTTTGAGAGTGGTTTGCCGGGTCAGGCGGTGACTACTAAAGTGGAAGTTGTTGATGGAGGGAAGAAGTAAGATGAGCCTTACTGATGAAATTTCTTTGCAGCTTGGAAGGACGATTGCTTATAAGAATAGAGAGGTTTTAGTTAGCGCTCTTGATGCTGATCAAATGTATCAGATCAATATTGGCGGTGTGGAGGCTTCTTGTAAGGGTAGTTTTGGTGTTGCAAAGTATCTTGCTCGAACCGTCCCAAACCTTAATGGAAAAGTGGTGGTTAGAATGAGTGAGCCTTGTGAGGTGGGGGAATAGATGGCATTGAGTCAACCTCATTCGGAGGAGGAAGGAGGTCAGAGGCAAGTTCTCTATGATGGAAATGTTATCCCTGTAGGAGAGATCCCAGATCTTCCCGGCCATCATTATCGGATTCGTTCTGGAAGGGGTGGATTTACTCGATTGGATCATGGTTGGATTGTTTCTGCGTTAGATACTTGCGATCCGGATGAAGAACACCGGGCAGTTGTGGAAAGTTATGTTCCAGATCTTCGCTCTGAGCCTGCCTTTCCTACCGCACTGCTTTTTCCCTCTTCATCCCCATTGGCATCCTTCCAAGGAGGCTACACACTCTAATGGCATCCCTACGAAAAGCGGGCGCATACTCGAAGAAACTCGCTCGGCCGTATACACGAGTTTCTAAGAACAGGCAGAAGGCATATATTAAGACGAGTCCGCAGGGGAAGATTGTGAAGTTCCAGACGGGGAATATGAAAGCGGTGAAGAATGATAAGTATAAGTATGTGATTCGGTATATCGCTGGTGAGAAGGTGCAGGTTCGGGATAACGCTCTCGAGGCGTGTAGGATGTTGATTACGAAGCAGTTGGATCTGCAGTTGCCCGGGCAGTATTTCTTTGAGGTTAAGGTGTTTCCGCATCATATTTTGCGGGAGAACAAGACGGCTGCGGGAGCGGGGGCTGATCGATTGTCGAGTGGGATGAAGCATTCGTTTGGTATTACGATCGGTCGTGCGGCGATGGTGAATGCGGGGAAGGAGATTTTTGTTGTTCGAGTTGGCAGTGAGAGGGCTGCTGCGATTGCTCGGGCTGCTGTGAATAAGGTGAAGCCTAAGGTTCCTTGTAAGGGAAGAGTTGTTTTTGAAAAAGCTTGAGCTTTTTCTGCCTCGTTCAACACTTGCGTGTTGAAGATTTTGAGAAACACTAGTGTTTCTCGAGCCTTCGCAATAAGAGGTATTGCTTCAGGTTTTGAAAAGAAAGCTTAGGTTTTTGTTTTGGTTTGTTCTAGAGGGTTTGGGAAAGCGTAGGTTTATATAGGGTTTTCTTTGATGAGTTTTATGGCGTGTCCTGATGGTTATCGTAAAAAGATTGATCTGGCTGAGGCTAGGTCTGCTGATTGGTTAGGGGAGGCAAATCTGTTGAGGGAAAAAGCCGGTGAGTTAGAGACGAGTGCAGATGCGATTGTATTGGCCTCAGACAACGATGCTCTTGATGCTGTTTATGGGTTTTTTAAGAATGGCCGTTACGCTCAATCTTCACATGAGGAGAGGGCAGCTTTTCGGAGTATGTTCCGGGATCTTGCTGAAGGAGAACATGATAAGATCGTTGGGATCAAAGAAAAGGTTACTCACGCAGAAAGGAGTGAATATTTTGCTGCCAGGAAGAGAGCAGGATACTCCCAAAAAGATATTGCAGAACAGGTTGGCCTTTCTCAACGAGCAGTCTCTCATTTTGAGAATGGTAAAACAAAAGGCTCTGATGAAATGGTCGAATTTTATAAAGATCTTTTGTCCTCTGAAGAGTTATAACAATCTTTATTAAGCTCTCCTGATTTGGAGAGAGATGTCTGGAAAGGGTGATACATTCGTTCGGTGGTTTTCTGAGTTGACTCATGATGACTTGGAGGTTGCTGGGGGTAAAGGGGCAAGTTTGGCCGAGATGTATAATAATAAGTTTCCGATTCCTCCTGGTTTTGTGGTGACGGCTCAGGCGTATCAGCATTTTCTGGCTGCTGCGGGGCTGACGGGGAAGATTACTGAGGTCTTGTCCGGGTTGGACGTGAATGATACGGAGGCGTTGGCTGAGGCGTCGAAAAAGATTCGGGCGATGATGGAGGCCGAGGAGTTTCCTGCTGATTTGGAGGAGGCGATTGTTGAGGCGTATGATATTCTTGATGTGGATAAGAAGGGATTGGAAGGGGCGAGTGGTTCTGCGCTGGCGATCTTGAAGACGGGGCATGAGCCGCCGTTTGTTGCGGTCAGGAGTTCTGCTACTGCGGAGGATTTGGCAGATGCGAGTTTTGCGGGGCAGCAAGATTCGTTCTTGAACGTGAAGGGGCCTGCGCAGGTCTTGCAAAAAGTGAGGCAGTGTTTCTCTTCGTTGTTTACCGCTCGGGCGATTTATTATCGAGAGAAGAAAGGATTCAAGCATGAAGAGACGAGCTTGGCTGCGGTGGTGCAGAAGATGATCGATGCGGATAAGGCAGGTGTGATGTTCTCGCAGCATCCGACGAAGCATGATGAGAGTGTCATGATTGAGGCGGTGTGGGGATTGGGAGAGGGTATTGTGTCTGGGAGGATTAAACCGGATCATTATGAAGTGACTCGAGAAGAAGAGAAGTTTGAGGTGTTGGATGAGCAGATTGCGGAGAAGGGTGTTGCAGTTGTTCGGGATTCTGGTGGGAAGACTGATGTGGTGAAATTGACTGAGGAGCGAAGTAAGCAACGGGTGTTGAGTAGTTATGAGTTGAAGCGGTTGGCGCAGTTTGGCGTGGCTCTGGAGGAGCATTATGGGAAGCCACAAGATATTGAGTTTGCACTGGAAGGGAAGGATTTTTATATTGTGCAGAGTCGGCCGATCACGACGTTAGGGAAACAGGCTCCGGCAGTTGCCGGGGGAGAGGAAGAGGTTCATGGGGAGGCTTTGTTGTCTGGTTTGGGAGCAAGCCCAGGAGTATCCTCTGGAACGGTGAAAGTAGTTCATAGTATGGAGGAGCTTGACAAAGTGAAGAAAGGAGATGTGTTGGTGACAAAGATGACTAATCCAGATATGGTAGTGACGATGCAGCGGGCGGCGGCGATTGTGACTGATGAGGGCGGTGTGACGAGCCATGCAGCTATTGTGAGTCGAGAGATGGGGATTCCAGCAGTGGTGGGGACAGGAGATGCCACGGAGAAGTTGCATGATGGGGGAGAAATCACGGTTGATGGGAATAGTGGGAAAGTTGTTTCAGGGAGAGGGAAGACTCAGCTGGCTGAAGTGGAGAGGATGATTGAAGGAACGAAGATAAAGATCAAGGTCATTGTGGATTTGCCTGATGCGGCGCATCGAGCAGCGAAGTCTGGAGCGAAGGCGGTTGGGTTGACGAGGTTGGAAGGGATTATTGCAGCTGGAGGGAAACATCCGTTAGCTTTTGTGAAGGAGGAGAAGCTTAAGGATTATATTGCGCTGTTGTCTGCTGGATTGAGTAAGATAGCGCAGCCGTTTGAGGAAGTGTGGGTGAGGAGTTCCGATATAAGAAGTGATGAATATCGACATTTGGTTGGAGCTCCGAAGGAACTGGAAGGGAATCCGATGTTGGGTGATCACGGGATACGGTTTAGTTTGAGGCATCCAGGATTGTTGAAAGCGGAGTTGCAGGCTATTAAAGAAGTTGCTGATGAATTTCCGGATAAGACGTTTGGGGTGATGGTGCCGCAGGTGATTGGTGAAGGGGATTTTCTGGAGACGAAGAAGCTTGCTGATGAAGTTGGGATGCCGGAGAATGTGAAGCTGGGTATTATGGTGGAGACGCCTGCTGCGGTGCAGATTATTAACAAGTTGTGTGAGGCGGGGATTTCTTTTGCGAGTTTCGGGACGAATGATTTGACGCAGTATACGTTGGCAGTGGATCGGAATAACGGGGATGTGCAGTATTTGTATGATGAACTCCATCCGAGTGTGTTGCATTCGTTGATGTATGTGATTCGGCGGTGTCGGCATCATGGAGTTGAAACGAGTATTTGTGGACAGGCTGGAAGCAAAGAGGAGATGGCTCGGTTTTTAGTGAGGCAGGGGATTGATAGTATTTCGGTGAATGCGGATGCGGCGAAGGGAGTGAGTGAGATTGTTCTGGAGGAGGAGCGTCGCATTGCTGAAGAGGCAGGTTCTGATGGAGGGAAGAAAGAAGAACGACCGGGTGGAACTCATGGTGAGGACGGGGTTCAAGAAGGGGGCGGCGGAGATGGTTTTGTAGGGAAGAAAAAGAAGAAAAGGCGGCGGAGAAGGAAGAAGAATAGAGGGCAGCAGGGCGTGATTGTTGGGGAAGGTTCTTCTGGGCCTGTTGAGCAGCAGGCCAGTCCTCAAGGAGGGGGCGATTATGGAGTTGCAGTGGTGTCTGCTTTGGAGGGTAGCAACGACAATGGTGTGGCGGAAGTTGTGGCAGAACAAGAAGTTAGTAATTCGGAGGTTTCAGATGCTGAGGAACTTTCCCCCTCAGATCCTAACAGCTCGAGCCCAGTGAGCGCTGCCTCGGATGTTCCAGAGTTGAATAATTCCATTCCTGTTAGTTCTGGTGACACGATTTTGGAGGACAAAGGGGAGGTAATTGAGTTGGCAGACAGCGGAGGAAGTAAAACTTCCCCCGAGCCTGAAACCTCGGACAGTTATGTGGAGGTTTCAGAAGATGAAAAAAGTGCCGTGAAATCGATGTTTGATGATTCTGAAAAAGAGGGTGATGAGGTCACAAATCTGTTCTAGGGGGCTTGTGGGTGCTGTTTTTAGGTGATTTGTGTTATTCTTTCTAAGGGGTAACAAAACCGAAAGGTTTAAATAGTCTATGTTTGTAGAGGTAGTATGCCTACACAACAGGAATTCAATCAGTATATGGGGGACTTGGATGAGTCTCTCCACTTCAGAGATGAAGTTCGTCAAGCCGGTTCAGACCAGGCTCGAGTCTCTCGTCTTGTCCAGGAAATTAATGCTGTAACCAACGGAAGCCTTCCTGCTAATGCTACTAACCTTCAGATCTTTGATCACGGTAATTCCCTTGTTCAGAGCTTTAGACAAAATTCTACTAATCTCTTTGGTGCTGACGTAGACAACGACAGTTATGTTGACTGGGCTCGAGCAAATGATCATCAGACAGGTGCTGATGCAATGGGCAACCCCGTTATGACTCCTGGTGAGGAAATCTTTGCTTCTAACTACCTTTTCGCTGTTCCTGTAGATGGTATTAACGCTGATGTTACACCTTTGCACCAAGACTTTTATGCTATTAATCTAGACCTTGCTGAAGCTGTTGCACCACGTGGTGGTGTTGCTGGCGTAAACGCAGCACAAGGGCGATTGAGAGGGACTCTTCACAGGATTTCTCAGACAGGTCTTGCTGGACGCTTTGGAGCTAACTCCACTATTGGCGGTGCTGTTGCTGCAACTCATGCAACTTACAGTGACCGACAGGTTGTGAATAGTGCTGGTCAGTATAGTGCTCAGCTTGAGAACGATATTGGTGTTCTACTCCCAACAGATGCTGACAAAGCGAATTATGCTAACGATAACTTGAGAGCTCTTGAGAACACTGACGTAGCACAAGGTGCTGAGTCTTTGCATAGAGTAATGACCGGTCGATTCCGGTAAGTTTTTTCTTTTCTTAAGAATTAATTCTTCTTGTCTTCTAAGCTTTGATTGATCACTGCTGTCATAGCTAGAATGAATTGTTCTGCTCGTTGTTGCCAGATGTCGATGTCCGAGCCACGGACTTGGCCGACTTCTCCATGGGAAATACTTTTGTGGAGTGCGAGTATGGCTTTATACGTCTGAACGAGTTCTGGCTTTGCTTTGCCGGTTTGCACGGTATGTTCGGTGAGCATCATGGGGATCTTTTCTGGACTTGGAGGGAGCTGACCAAGAGACATAAGTGCTGCTTGCGCAGCGTCCACCATGGACCAGTAGATTCCTTCTACGGCTTGGAGTGTGGAGTTTCTTGAACGAGCGAGGTGTGCGGGAGCACGTTGCAATGCTGCGTGGATGGCTTCTGGTGTGGTGTGGATCTGTCCTCTGGTGAGGAGAGCTTTGATCGGAGCGAAGAATCCACCTATATCAATCAGTGGTTCTCCGTAACGCACCATGTTTACGACTACGGGATCTCCGTGGATGAGGTCCTTCCACCACGTCGTGAGTTTTACTGTGTTGATGTGCAGATCTTTTCCATATGGATTGGATGCGACCATTTTTGCCATTTCTTCTCGATACCAGGCGATGAGTTCGAGGTCCCAGTTGACAGAAGCGTCATCGATGATCAGAGCGATGTCGATGTCTGATGCGGCTTTTGATGTATGTTTGGTTTGTGATCCAAAGAGGACCGACGCTTTGATGAGGGTGTCGAATTTTCNATGAACTTTAGTAACAAAGTCGACAGCGATGTCTCTCTCTGTTTTTGGTTTTCTTCTTATCATCACTTCTGCTTTTCGTGCTGCCTTCTTCTCAGCTTTCTTTACATGCTTCTTCTGTGCAGCTTTCTTTTGTTCGCTCTTTTTGGATTGTTTTTTTGCCATCGTCTCTTTTTTGATGATCTTTAGATCATTGGTGCCTTCAACTCCCTTGGAAGTTGTAGGTTTTTACTTTTTTATTAAGGTAACTGGGGTTTTAAAGGTTACTCCTTTTTTCTGATGATTTCACTCCATCGGCCTTCCCGAGAGTCTGCTTCCTCCGCCCCCGCCACCCATCTGGCCTCCGAGTTCTGGAGGGAGCTGTGAGAAGCCTGCGCCATACATCTGAAAGTGCTGGTCTGGGAGCATTTGGCCGAATCCACTTCCATAGGCTCCCTGTTGGCCGTCGAGTTGATTCCAGTAAGGGCCCATTTTCATGGCATAGACAGGAGAACCGAATGCTTGGAGGGTTTGTGGGAGGGGTGTTGTTTGGAAGTGTTGATACCAGTTCCCTGTCTCTATGATCTTTTTTATTTTGTCGTATTTTTCCCCGTATTGTTCTTTAAGTTTTGCGATGTGCTTCTGCATGGGGACGTTTCCCATGCCCATGGGAAGTTCGGTGTGTTCGAGACCGAAATTGTCTGAAAGGTGAACGTGTTTTACATAAGGCGCCACCTTTCCTGTTTCTTCTGCGAGTTTTTCATCGTCGAAGCCGAACTTCCGGATCATGTTGATATGGCCGACGTCCCAGGTTATTCCTATGAGTTTTTCTGCTTCCNTCCTTGCTTTCTCTTCGGACATTCCCTCTTTTTGGGCCTTCTCGACGAACTTGTCGTGTGAAGCTTTCATGAGATCCTTCAGTTCTTCCCCTCGGGAGAGGCCCATTCCTGCAGGAGGGTTTTCTACGGAGATGATTGGGGCGTTGTCTCCGAATTCTTTGTGAGACTTGAGGGCGAGGTTGGCGAAGGTTTCTGAGGCTTTCTCTATGGCGAAGTCTTTTGCTGGTTTGAAGACCTCTGGGGCGTCTACCGATCGGAGGACATCTATTCCCTCAATGAGCGTTTGGCCTAGTGCGTTGACTTTGCTCGGGTCATCTTCTAATTTATCTACGATGGGGGCGATTTTTTCCTTGAATGCGTCTAATCTGTTGAGGTTTTTCTTGTCCGGGTCGTTTTCTGCGACAAAATATGCTTGGTCGAAGAGTTTCTTAAAGTCTTGGTATGATTCTCTGAGGTAGAGGTCTCCGTGGACGATCTCCGTCATCTTCGTTTTCAGTTCGTCTCCTGCAACTCCTGCTTGAGCTGCTAGCTTATTCACCTCTTCTGGTTTTTCTACATAATCTTTGTAGAAATTTAAGAGATGTTTGGGGTCTCCTTTTTCTTCTTCCTTGTTTTTTGGATCCTCATGAGGTGTGATGGCATTCGTGATTATGCCTGCTCCCTGGCTTGCTTGAAAGTTTAAGTGTTGTAATTGTCGGAACCAGGTTTCTTTGTTTTGTTTAGCCAGGGCTTCCTTGGGGTTTTCGGTTTTTCCGGTAAGGTAGTCCTTTCTTGGGGTGGCTTGGGTGAACTGGCCTGTTCTCTCGTCGACGATGAGCATTTCTTTGACTTCTTCCTTCCCTGTTTCTGGATTAAAGATTCTTTGTTCTGGGTCGGGGAGGCCGTTGCTGGAGTGGAAGGTGACGACGACGTTCCCTTGAGGATCGACTTTGTTTGCTCGTTGGACTGCAGACCACATCTGCCTTTCCGCTTGTTTTCTGTGTTCTGGATCCCAGCCATTTCGGGTTACTCCTGTTGGTTCTACCAGTGGGCCGTGGAAAGTCAGATCGGTTCCGGTGAGTTTTCGGAGGCGGTTGATTTCGTCGAGGNGTTGGTCAGGGATGGATTCGAGGACCTCGGGTGTGACTGCTGACATTTCGATGGTCTTTACTCCTGTCGAGATTTTTCCAGAGATTGCGTTGAGTTGGTTTGCTGTTCTGGGGTCTGTTGCTGCGCCAATGGATGAGACAGGAGTTCTTGCATCGGGGCCGAAAAAGGTGCTGTTGTAATCTGCGGATTCGTCTTGCAAGTAGTCCGATTCCATTGGATAGCTTGCGCCGGGGTAGAAGAGTTCTGTTGAGGCCATCTTTTTCTGGTTTTTATGAAGGAAATTGGTTATATAAACGTTAGCGAAGCTGACGTTGTTCTGATGAGATATAAGGAAAGACGACCAGGCTGTTGTTCATCTATTTTTGAGGTTTTCTGCTGTTGGGGGGATTTTATCCTCCTTCCCAGGCTCTCCGACGCTGCTCGGAGGGTTTGGTGGAGAGTTCTGAGGTGTCGTAGGACTTTTCCCCCTGGTGTCCGGTGCGCTGGCCACGGAGGGCAGAGAGTTCGGAGCTTCCGCCAAGGCTGGAAGGGCCTTGTTGGTTGAGAGATCGTTGTTGTGCCAGATTTTGCGTTTTTTCTAAAGTCATCGTTGGCGTAGATTGGTAAGTTTTTCCGAGGCCCTCATCTTCGGCTATAGCTGTGGGGTTCGTTTCGTAAAGTTGGGTTGGCTCGGTTGGAGTTTCTGGAGTTGGTGTTGTGGGAACTTGTGTTTCTAGCGGTTGTTGTTGTGCTTGTCCGGTTTCCAGAGTTGGGCTGGGGGCGACTCCTGTTGAGACGAATTCTTGGAATTGGGCTTCTTGTTCTTGTTGGATTTCTTGCTCGAGTTCCTGTGCTTCGTCAGGGTGATCTTCGGAAGGTTTGACCTCTTTCATTTTAGACTTTACTTTACGAAGCACTTTCACCTTTTTTGCCATCTTTTGTGGAGGGAAGACGTGTATTTAGAGTTTTGGTTAGAATGCTGGCATCTGGTAAGTTTTCTTGAAGGTGCCGTAGAGTTTTCCGCAGCGGCCCCGTGCGTCAATTATGGCTTGGGAGCGGATGGCTTCTTCGTATTCGCTGTCTTCTGGGATTGGTTTCTCTACGCTGAAGTCTCCGTTACTTGATTTTTTCTTTCCTAAGAATCCAAACAGGGAGGTGAATGGGTTCCCGTCTTTTTCCTTTCTTTCTGATTCTTCTTTCTCTTCTGATTTCTTTTTCGCTTCTTCTTCGGGGTCTTTGTCTTCGAGGAGATCATCGAGGTCTACCTGAACTTCTCCGAGCGAATCGGATGTCGCTCCTTCGACGAGGCCGAAGAGGTCTTGGAGGTCGTCTCGATCGACTTGGTCTTTGAGGACTTCTAACTCTTGTTCGTTGAGAGCATAGCTGGTGAATGCGAGGTCGACACGGCCACGGAATTGATAACCGCCACGTTGGTCATTTCGGTCTGGGATGGAACGGAATTTCAACTCTGAAACGACGATCATGAAGTATTTTCTTTGAGGGACGTCGATCATCATTGCAGGAAGATTTCCCATGCCTACTTCCTCATTGATCTTGATCTGTCGTTCTCCTAAGACGGTAAGTTCCATGAGGGTCGTGTTGAAGAGATTGACGACCGAAGCATCGGGATCCATTCTCTGTTCGAGTTGTTTTGCTGCCTTGAGATAGGGCTTTGCCCAACGGGCGTAGAGTTTTAGGGATGCGACTTGAGATTTGAGGTAAGATTTTTCTATCTCGAATCTTTTTCGAAGTTCTCTTTCTGATGCTTTAACCCACTTGCCGAATTCTGCTACTCGTTGTTTCAGGATTCGCTGAACACGTTCGTTGAGATCGAGTTCGTCGACGTTTTCCAGGGATTTCGCTGCCATGAATGCATCTCGGATGGTCACGAACTCGAGTTGTTGAGCGAGACCGTTCAACGAGCCGTTGCCCCGCTTGATGTCGACGTTGTCCATCCAGATTTGTTTGAGGGCGAGCCAGGCAGCCGTTCTTTCTTCCTTGTTCTCTGATTCCAGTTTGTCGTAGTCTTGCAGTCGCATGCGGAATTCTTTGAGGTCGTAGATGATGTTGAGGATAGATCTGAGGACGGTGTTTGCTGAGCCCATGATTTTCATGGCTTCTTCCTGCATTCGTGTTGCTTTCTGGCCGACTTCTGAGTAGTGGCCTGATCCTGGAGCGGAGACGAAGTTGTCGATGATTTTGCTGGACTGTTTGTATTCTTCGGTGATGTAGTCGAGGAGCCAGAAGTAAATCGGCTCGAGGGACTGCATAGCGAGGTCGTAGGAGACCTCGTGTTTTTCGCTCGGGTATTTGAATCCAGGGGTGTCGAAGGGATTTCCAAGGATGATTTTTTCTGGGTCGACGAACTCTACTTCCTTGGGTTTGGCTATTTTGGCTCCTTGGACGTAAGCGTCTTTGTCTCCGTTTGCTAGGGCGTCTTTGACTGTTTTTTTGACTTCGTCTTTTACGTCAGGATCACAATAGATCTCGGGGTTGATCGCAGCTATGAGGTTGTGGATATCGGTTGCCATGCTCTTTTCTTTTTCTATGTCGAAGAGGTATATAAACGTTAGGAGGGGGCTAGTTCATTTTCTAGTTGTGCTAAATACGCCAAAATTTCTGTCCTCTGTTCGAGGGTTGGATTTGTTCCTAGTTCGTATTCTACTTGTTTTCTTATTCTTCTTTTTATTATGTCTTCTAAAATTCCTTCCTTGTCTAAAGGTATGAGCTCTCTTGCTGTGTTAACGAGATCAGCGATGTTTTCTGCAGGTTGGTATTCTCCGATGTAGTCTCTTATCGAAGGTGCTCTGAGGAGTTTTTGGGCTTGTTTGTTTGTTATGCGGCCTTCGTAGATGACTGCGAGGATGTCTGCTAGGTCTACTTGGTCTCCTTGGACTAGGGAGAGGGCTGCTTGGGCACGGGGTTCTGTTTCTAGTAGGTTTGTTAGCCCTTTGCTTGATATTAGATTCTTTCTGTTAAAATTGAGCTTATTTATCCATTTTTCTCTTTGGCCTTTGCTGTACCAGCTTCGTTCGGTTTTGTTTTTGCTTTTTTCTAAACTAGACGGATTGCTTTCGTTATAGCAATGATCTAGTCCGTGTTGGATCCATTGTTCTTCGGTTTGCCAAGGGGTTCTCTTTGACATTTCCTACCGCCTCATTCTGTAGCAGGCAATGCAATTTTCCGACTTTTTTTGAGGGTCAAAAAGTTCTATATTGGTTCTGTCTGCTGGCTCTCCGATGATGTAGAGTTCATCGTTGGTTATGGGGAGCCCATCCAGATCCATTCCGATATTGAGTGTTTTTGTAAGCTTTCCAGGGCCATTGGTTTCACCTTCTATATTCCCTATTGGGTGAAGAGATCTGATCTCTACGCAACTCGGACTATCTGATTTTGTTGTTATATTGAGAGAATGGTGTCTCATAAAGGGCATGATGTAGATTTTTCCGTGTTGTGTTGTCTCCATACCCTCTTTGTTTCCAGTCCTTGGTCCAATTCCTAGGTAAGCTCGGACTTCCGTGATTGATCCCTCTCTTGTTGTGTTTTCTTCCCTCACTAACGTTCTTCCCATCAGATCTCGGGCCACCTCTACGGGATCTCTCGCAAAGAATTTTGTTGGTAATTTTCCCATATTCTTCCCCTGTTTCTGGAGTATTTAAAATTTCCTATCTGTTACCTTTTTCAAGGGATGACTATCCTCTGCCCTTTTCTGAGGAGAAGGTCTTAGCTAAAGTTATTTCCGAGGGATGTGGTCTTCTGTCGTTGATCCTAGAAAGCTATTTTTTGGGTTAGGCAGGTTATATTCGATACGTCTTTCCGTTACCCTGTCCTTTTGTCCATCTTCCTTTCTGGGCGAGGGTTTTTATGCCGAAGGGTCTAGGCGAAAACCCAGACCTTTAGGTCGGGGATGAAGCCCCTTCGGACATCCTAAAAACGAGCGCCATCAAACCCCGCACTTTAGTGCGGGGTGGCGCATCGTTTTTTTGATATTCTTGATTATTTGGTGTGCTATGCGAAAGAAGAGTGTGGTTGGTTTGGTGCTTTTTTTGATGGGTGTTGTGGTTTTGTTGCATGGATCTGGCATGACTGGATTTGTTGTTTCTGAAAAGAGTGTCGGATTCGGCGATGTTGGTTTGAGGATTGTTGGTTTGTTTGTTGCTGTGGGCGGTGCGCTGCTTTATGCTTCTGCCCTTGAGAAATTGACATCTTCTGAATATGATTTTGTGCAGACTGCACGATTTAAGAAGGATGTCAGAGGTCATGACAAAAGGAAGATTCTTGCTGCTGTGCGGAAGATCGGGAGTGGTGTCGGCGGAGAGCATCGTTTGAAAGGAAGATACCAAGGAAATTGGGCTATTCGGAGCGGTGATCGTAGCGGACGTATCATATTTACGTATTCAGATCCGCACACTGTTCAACTTCTTGGATATAATCCGGATCATAAATACAAGGGCAATTGAGACAGGTTTAAATAAAACGCTTTCTTGTGTTTTTCGTGGGGATTTTTTCTAAAAGGAAGAGTGAGAATATAGATTTTGTGGAGTTGGCGAAGCGTGGCGTGCTTGAGAATATTCAGGAGCGAGAGAGTTTGGCTGTTGGGTCTGATGGGATGGTTGATTTTACTGGTGAGGTGGGAAGTAGTAGTGGGACTGGATCTAGTAGTTCCTCAAGCGGGGGGATGATGGGATTCTTGGATGATTTGGCTTCGGCAGGGAGTCCGTCTAGTTCGAGTGTTGCAGCTCCCGCAGCTTCGAGTGCGCCGACGAGTTTTTGGGATGACGTGCCGGGAGCCTCTAGTTCTNAAGGGGTGGGTAATAATGGTAATGGGGCAGTGGTTGGGGGTTCTGGTTCTTCGGTTGGTGTTGGTTCTTCTTCTGGGCAAGGTTCTTTTGCGCATTTGCAGACGAAGCTAGAGGATTTAGAGTATAAGATGGAGCGGTTGAGCGAGAACCTTGCTAGGATCACCAAGGTTCTCGACGAGAGGTCTGCATGAGCGGAACCTCTATGAGTTCCGCACACCTGTTGATGCAGACCTCTCTGATGGAGAAAATTAGTAGGATTGAAGAGGGTTGAGATGAATACTATTTTTACACAGCATTCTAGGAAAAGGATGATCACTTATGGGATTTCTGAAGCTGACGTTATTGAGGCAATTGTTTCTCCAGATGGGGTTGTTACAGGTTATCGGAACAGGCAGATTTATCAGAAAGCTTTGAATGGGCATATTCTAAGGGTTATTGTTGAGGAAGCGGAAGGCATAAAAACTGTAGTTACTGTTTACAGAGCAAGGAGAACACGTTATGAAATGTGAATATGATGAGGAAGCTGATGTTATGATGATTGAACTTAGTCGGGACTCCCCTGACTATGGTGAGGAGGCAGATGGTGTGATTTACCATTATTCTAAAGAAGGTAAGCCTGTTGAGATCGAGATTTTGGATGCTAGTGTG
The DNA here is from genome assembly GCA_002687255.1 of Candidatus Pacearchaeota archaeon. GTDB lineage: Archaea > Nanobdellota > Nanobdellia > Pacearchaeales > GW2011-AR1 > ARS50. Next base: position 17,099 of record NYZR01000019.1, read on the forward strand.
ACTGTTGCTAAGCTGGCTAGTTTGTTGAAGGGAGTAAAGTTAAAGTCGTAGGTTTTAAATAGGTTTTTCGTTTTACTGGGCTATGAAAAAGAAGGTGCCGGAGGCTACGGGTTTTGAGAATGAAATCTGGGCGTATGCGCTGCGGAATGCGATTGAGCATGGGCGTGCGGTTCCTGGGAAGGTCTTGCCGAAGTTGTTTGGGCATGGGTTGAAGAAGGAGGATGTTGGGAAGGTTATGCCCGAATTGAGGAAGATCGTTGCTAAGGTTGATATTATGTCTGATAAGGAACGGGCAGATAGTATGAATTTGTATTCTCAGTATTTGAAGGAGAGGCCTGAACAGGAGAACTTTCTGCCGGCTCTGCCGGGGCACACTTCAGGGGGAAAGGTAGTGTTGAGGTTGGCCCCGTTTCCATCGGGGGCGTTGCATATCGGGAATGCTCGGACGTATATGTTGAATGCGTTGTATGCTGAGGCGTATGAGGGCCGTGTTCTTTTAGTGATGGATGATACGATTGGGAGTGTTGATAAGCCGGTTGATCCTGATGCGTATAAGCTTATTGAGGACGGTTTGAAATGGTTGAAGATCGATTACGGGAAGAAGGTTCACTATAAATCGAGTCGGGCGAAGGAGTATTACAAGGTTGCGGAGGAGTTGATCAAGAAAGGGGCGGCGTATGTGTGTCATTGTAAGGCTGAGGAGTTGAGAAAGTATCGAAGAGAGGGGGTTGCGTGCGGACATCGGATGTTGCCTGCGGATGTGCAGTTGTTGCGGTGGAAGGAAATGTTTGCGGATGAGCCTGGAGGGAGTGTTTTGAGGTTGAAGACAGATATGCAGGATCCGAATCCTGCTTTTAGAGACAGGGTGTTGTTTAAGGTTTCTGATCGGGAGCATCCTAGGACTGGGACGAAGATAAGGGTGTGGCCTACGTTGGAGATGAGTTGGGCGGTGGATGATGTTCAGCTAGGAATAAGCCATGTGATTCGGGGGAATGATTTGCAGATGGAAACGCAGACGGAGCGGTTTATCTGGGATCTTCTTGGCTGGGAAGGGCCTGAAGTTATGCATACTGGCTTGGTGAAGGTGGATATCTCTGGAGCTAATGTGTCGAAGTCGAAGTCTCGGGCGCAAGTGAAGAGCGGGGAATTTTCGGGGTGGGATGATCCTCGGACGTGGAGTTTGCAGAGTTTGAAGCGTCGAGGGATTAAACCTGAGGCTTTCCGGGCTTTTGTGAAGGAGCTTGGTGTCACTAAGAACGATGTGACTGTTCCGATTGAGACATTGTATGCTTTGAATCGGACGCTTGTGGATAAGAGTGCGAAGCGGTTTTCTTTTGTTATTGATCCGAAGGAGCTTGTTGTGGATGGGGCCCCTTATTGGAAGCATGTTGATGTTCCTGTGCATCCTGAGAAGGATGATACGAGAAGGGTTATGCTCGGTAAAAAGATTTATGTGCCAGGAGGTGATTGGCGGGCGTCGAAGGGGAAGACGGTGCGGTTGTTGCATTTGTATAATGTGCAGTTGCCTGCTTCAGGGGCTAAGGCGGTGCATATGGGCGAATCGGTTGAGGCTAAAATGCCTAAGATTCAGTGGGTTTCTCATCATGTTCCTGTTGAGGTTGTGATGCCTGATGGCTCTCATGTCGAAGGGGTTGGGGAGGCAGGGTTGGAGAAGCTACGTCCTGGGGCGGTCGTGCAGTTTGAAAGGTTTGGGTTTGTGCGGTTTGATGGGGTTGAGAAGGGGAAGAAGCGGTTTTGGTTTTCACACAAATGAGGAGGGGAGAGGGTGCTTTTGGCTTGCTCATAAGTAGGAAATGTTGATACAACGAGAATGGAAATTCTCGAGCACACGAAGTTTGCTTTTGTGTTTGCAAACCTCGGTGCAGCGAACCTCAGCGTGACACGGAGCTCGCAAGAGGTTCGCTTGCATAAACCTTGCAAAACCTAGCGCAATGTTTATAAAGAAAAACCTACTGGAGGGGTTATGATCGTGAGAAGGAGAGGTGTGAGTAATGTTGTTATTACTGTTCTTATTATTTTGATTGGTCTTGCGGCTGTTATGTTACTGTGGGGTTTCTTGAGGCCTGCTCTGGAGAAAGCGGGATCTCAGATTACGGGAGACTGCTTGACATTAGATGTTGAGCCCATTAGTTGTGAGTATGATGGGTCTCAGGCGAAAGTGCGAGTGAAGAGGGGGAATGGTGAAGCAAACTTGCAGAAGATAAAGTTTGTGTTTGTCGTTGGTGAGGACACTAAGGTTTCTGAGTCGACGAAGGCTCCAGGGTTGTTGGAGACTGCTACTTCTTCCCATACTCTTGCTGTAGCTCCCTCTAGCGTGACTGTTGCAGGGGAGATCTTGACTGACTTTGGAGATCCCAAGTTGTGTCCTGAGAGTTTGGTGAAGGAGCCTTGTAAGGTGATTGCGGCTGCTGCATAGACAGATTTAAGTAGTGTGTGTTTTCGACATTTGTATGTTTTTTTCGAATGCAGTTTTAGATGGTGTTGTAGAGGGGCTTGCTCATTGTAATCCTGACTGGGGGTATCTTTCTAGGAGGATAAATTCCGACATCACCTATAAGAAAGGACATTTAAGGGAGGATTCAGCGTTTATGGCTCGATTTGCGGAACTTCATTTGCAGAACTTTCTCAAGGAGAGTCCTGGTGTTGATTACGCACCGCTTGCACTTGATGTTGAGAGAGGGGGCTATATTTTTTGTCAGAAGGGGGGTCGGATTTTTTGTTATTTGGACGGATCTAAGGATCCTTGTGCGGAGTATGATAAAGTTGTGGTCTGCGACGAGTTGCCAGTATGTTTTGAAATGAGCTTGACTACAAAAAAGACAGGTATGGGTAGATCGAAAGGCTGCCGTCGTGGCCCTAAGGGGCTCTCCCAACTTCTCGGTAATTTTGATTATCTTACTCAGCGTGTTGCCCCTCTTAAGAACTATTTTTCCGTTGAGCAGATTGGCTATGTGGTTGTTGTGTATCCTTCTATGATTAATCCGGATGCTGAATCTCAGCAAAGATTTAGTGGTTGGGGTGGGCGGCTTGTTCCTTTTTATGCGGATAAGGAGCAATATATGGAAAATATTATGACCTTCAGAGAGCAACATAATCTTTGAGGTAACTAGCGCTTGATACGTTAGTTTTCTTTTTCTTCTGAGGCTTTCTTGAGATTTTGTTTTTCCTTTTCTAGGTCTTGTTCTAGTTTGTCGATTTTTTCTATTTCTTGTTTTATGTCTTCTTGTGTTGCTGGCTTTTGGGGCTGTTGAGGTATTTGTCCCTGTGGGGTCTGGAGTTGGGGTGTGCCTTTTTGTCCGGGGACTTGTTTGACATAGTCGAGTATTGAGGCTTTGTCCATCTTTAACACGGAGCGGTCGGCATCGTTGATGTGGGCTTTGATTATTTCCATTCCTGAGCAGACGCAGTTGAGGTTCCAGATCTTTCGGCCATCCAGGGTCTGGAGAACTGCGATGATTTTCTTTATTTTCTCGGTGTCTCCTCGGTTTTTCATTTCGTCTTCGAGGATGCCTTGGAGTTGGTCTAGGTCTGTGTTGGTTTGAAGTTCTAATTGTTCGGGGGTTTTGTCGGACATGAGATCCATCATTTGGACTTGGACTTTTTCTGGATTGTCTAGCGTGAAGGCTGCCACTTTTTTAGATTCTGGAACGAAGTAGTCGATTTGATGGATGTTTTGTTTGGTTTCGAGGTCGAGGACGAAAAAGCCTGCTGTTGGGAACGCTTGGGGGTTTTTTTCTTGGAAGTCTTGGTATTCTTGGGAGGTTGAGAGTTTTTCTAGGTAGGGGGTGAGTTTCATGTGTGCTGGAGTATGGATATGTTTATAAGTATTATGGGGTTGCCCTTCGCATGCTTGCTGCGGAAGAAGCTCCTGTTTCTGAAGAACTCCTGGAGGCGGTTAGGAGGTTAGGACAAGCAGGTATCTTAGAACGAGTAGGTATGCCTGATCTTTCTGATGGTTTGGCTCATTTTTCTGAAGTGGTTGAGCTTGTTCGGGGAAGGGAGTCTCTTCTGATGCAGGGCATTATGGACGACTTTACTAATACAGATTTATATCAAAAAAACGATGCGTCACCCCGCACTTTAGTGCGGGGTTTGATGGCGCTCGTTTTTAGGATGTCCGAAGGGGCTTCATCCCCGACCTAAAGGTCGGGGTTTTCGCCTAGACCCTTCGGCATAATGCCCTGGGGGCAATGTATCCTGAGCTGAGCAGGGAGCAGAGAGATTTGGCGTTGGGAGCGTGTTTGTCTCAGCTCGATGGAGTGAGCGCAGCCCTTGTGAAAATGGGTCATACTCCGTGTATTTGTGAGCCGTTATTGCAGGCAGATATTTTTGTTGCCAGAAGAGGTTTATATTGGCCAGGGGTTGGTGAAGGAAAACTATTGGTTGAGAGATATGAAACTTTTGAAGATCTTTTGGGGGGAAGTATGAACCGTGAAGGGGTGTTTCTGCCGGAGGTTGTTGATAGTGACTTGCTTGCTGCGTGTGGGTTGTTGTTACATGAGTATTCGCCTTATGCGGATGCATATGCTGAAGCTGCGCACCCACGATTCTTAGCTCGGGTCGCACAGGGCATTGCTGCTATGAATTTTGCGCAGATCAATGAAGGGAATGTTGCTGAAGGAATAGATAGGGTGTGTGGCGAGTTGCCTGCAGCTTTGCATGAGCCTGTTCGGAACTATGCAGAGCGAAAAGATTGGGTTGATTTGGGGCGGTTTCCTTAATCTATTTTCGTTTCTCGATTTCTTCTTGGAGTTGTTTGATAAAGGCTTCGGGTTTTACTCCGAAGTTAGGTTTCTTGGCTCCTCTTGATCGGACGGCGAGGGTTTTTGATTTTTCTTCTTTGTCGCCGATGACGATCGTGTAGGGGATCTTTTGTGTCTCAGAGAGACGGATTTTGTCGGGGACAGTCGTGTTTCTTAGGTCGGTGTCTATTCTTAGATTTGGTATTGCTTTCTTTATTTCTTTTGCCGTTTTCTCTGCGGCTTTGGTGTGCTTGTCGGTGAAGTTGATTATTCTGACTTGTGTGGGGGAGAGCCAGGTTGGCAAAGAACCAGATGTGTCCTCGAGAAGTATGCCTATGAATCGTTCGATGGATCCGTAAATCACTCGGTGGAGCATGATGGGCCTTTTGGCCTTGCCATCTTTGTCGATGTATTCGAGTTGGAAACGCTCTGGCATGGCGAAGTCGAGTTGGATCGTGGAGAGCTGCCAGGTTCTGTCTAGTGAGTCCTTGNCATGGAAGTCAATCTTTGGCCCGTAGAAGGCTCCGCCTCCTTTGTTGACTTTGTATTTGATCTTCATTTTCTTGAGCGTTTTTTCTAACATGGCTTCTGACCGATCCCAGGCCTCATCTGTCCCTATTCTTTTTTCTGGTCTTGTGGAAAGTTCGACGTGGTCAAACTTGAGGTTGAATTTCTTATAGACCTCTTGGATGAGTTTTGCTACGCCGATTATTTCTTGTTCGGTTTGTTTTTCGTCTTCGCAGAAAATGTGGGCATCGTCCTGAGTGAACTTGATGACTCTGAAGAGGCCGGCGAGGACGCCGGAGAGTTCGTTTCGATGCACGGTGCCGATTTCTCCTACTCTCAACGGGAGGTCTTTGTATGATTTTGGTGTGCTTCGATAGACGAGCATGCCGCCGGGGCAGTTCATAGGTTTGACGAGGAAGGGTTTGTCTTCGTATCCGGTGACGAAGTTGTTTTCCTTGTATTTGTCCCAGTGGCCGGAGACTTTCCAGAGTGAGCTGTCGAGGACTTGAGGTGTGGAGATTTCTTGATAACCCCCCAGTTGGTGAATTTCACGCCAGTAGTCGATGAGTTCGTTGTAGACGATGAGGCCGTTGTTATGCCAGAAGACCATGCCTGGGGCGGATTCGTTGAAGCTGAAAAGGTCGAGTTCTTTTCCGATGATTCGGTGGTCGTTGGGTTTGAGTTTTGAGGTGTCTAGTTTTGACTGGGAGAGTCTTCTGAGAAGTTTTTCAGGGCTTTCATCGGAAGCGCCTTCGGCGCTGTTGGTAATAGCAGAACTGCGGCAGGTGTTGTTTGGTGCTTCTATTGCTTGAGCGGTTGGTGATGAGCTGAAGGATTTTGAGAGTTCGGAAAGAGGGTGGCCTTTGCATTTGAATTCAAAGGTTTTGTAGTATCCGAAGGGTGCTCTTGTTACTGTTTGATTTTTCTTGAGGGATTTTTCTAAGGTGTCCATGAGGTCTTGTGCTTCCTCGGGTTTTGCGAGGTTGGAGGAAAGATGAGCNTAGGGGTAGAGGACTGCATGAGTGGCTTTTACGTCTTTGAGTGTTTGTTCGATTGCTTTTTGTGCTTCTGCTATTTCTTGTTTGGTGTCGCCTGCTTCAATTGCTGTGAGGACGACTAAGGGGTCATCGTCTATGAGGTGTTCTGCTTTTCCTTGTTCGGTCAGTTTTGGGGCTTTGGGAAATGCTTTTTTGAGGGCTTGGAATTTGATGTAGTCGCAGTGCAGCGTTATGATTTTCATATCTTGTTGAAGCAGGAGTGATATAAAAAGGTAGGGGTTATTGATAGAAACGCAGCTCGTTGTTCCTTCCGATCTTGATGACGTCTCCGTCTTGGAGATTGCGATTTCTTTTTACTCTTTCTCCGTTTACGAAGGTTCCGTTTTTGCTTCCTAGGTCGGTTAGGTGGGTGTGTAATTTAGTGATCATGATGGAACAGTGTCTTCTCGAGACATTACGGTCGCCAAGTCTTAGCGTGGCGGTTGCGCCTCTTCCGATGATGTAGGTTCTGCCGTTGGGGAGTTCTTCGGTTGTTGTTCCTTCTTTGTTTGCGAGGTGGAGTTCGAGGTGGGCCATGTTGGTTTTTTGCGGAGAGGGTATTAAAATCTTGTGGCGTTTATTCTTCTAGGAAAATGAGGAGAGTATCTGACCTTCCCAGTTGGATTGCGTCTCCGTTGTTGAGATCTCGTGCTTCCGTGATCTTCTCGTTCCTTACATACGTGCCGTTGGTGCTGGCTAGGTCTACTACCTTGTATGTTCCATTCCGGGGGATGATTATGCAGTGAGGGACTGAAACCTCCCTCTGAGGCATAGTTATTTCTGCTCCAGAACTTCTACTGACCGTCGTCCCTCCACGTTCTGGTAATTCATAAACGCCAGTAAGGTTTCCTTCTCTTAGGATTCTTATTTTTGCCATGTCTGTTTTGTTTTCTGTTGGTATTTAAATCTTTCCTTTGTTATTCTTTAATAGTGGTTACATCGTGGAAAGGTTTAAATATGGTTTTTTGGTAGGGGTTTTATGGGAAGAGATTTTCTACGAAGTAGTTTGTTTTGGTTAGCGTTTGCTGCGTCTTTTGGTCTTGTTCCGTCTATTCGGTATCTCTCGCAGCGTGCTGATGTTCCTCAGCAGCCGAGGGTTGCGGAAAGTCCTCTGATTTTGGAGAAATTGGATGATGAACCTTTGATTGTTGAGGCGGTTCGTGTTGAAGATCCTGTTCCTGCTGCTGGTGTTGGGCCCGATCCCGAGCCTGATTATTTTGGGTTTATTGGGCCGTTTGAGGGCGGGCATCGGGGAGGGGTGTATGATCCCAATCCTCACGATGGGAGGGCCGAACCTACTGTTGGTGTAGGCCACTTTATGGATAGGGGAGATTCTCGTGAGACTTTTCAAGAAGTTTTTGGAGATGATGTTAATTGGAATGATGTATATCATGGACGGGCGGAGTTGACCGAGACACAAGGAGAAGATTTGTTTGACCATGATATGCAGACATATATCAATCGAGCGAGGGCCAGGATTGGTGATTTTGATGAGCTTCCCGCTTCTGTTCAAGAAGGTATCGTGAATGCTTTCTATCGTGGAGATATTGGCCCTCAGACAATTAAGTTGATTAATGAAGATCGCTGGAATGAGGTTGTTGACGAGTATTTGAATCACAATGGTTATCGGACTGCTCGTGATAGAGGGATGGGTGGAATTGTGACAAGGATGGATGCGAATGCTCAGAGGTTTAGGGATTTTGCTGAGGGGTTGGAGGAAGGGAGATGAAATTGAAGGATATCAGAGATAATCTAACCAGAAAAACTAAAAGTTTGCTTCATAGACAGGTTAGACGTATTGAAACAGGCAGAACTCTATTACCACTTCGCCATGAATTTCGTTTTAAATTTGATGGGTGGAAGTCGTTTCCATTAAGACTTGTGTTTCCACAGACTTATGAGGACCAAGTTTCGAAAGAGCATCCCGGATATGAACAAAAACATGTATACAGAACTCTGGTCACTGGACCTCAAGAACTCATTTCCAGTGTTGCTCATTCTTATGGCTTGATTAGCGATACAGATCCTGAAGAGTTTGATGTAGTTAACAGGAACGTGTGTAGGATTACGATGGTTGATGGGTTGCCCCAAGAGGGCATTTTTCCTCAAACTGGAAAGTTTCTTGCTAATAATGACACCTTGGCAAGGCCTGTTTCAAGTCTCTCTGCTGCTTTGATTCATGATGCCTGGCACGGGCAACTTTATCTCAATGGGAGACCTTATTCCGGAGCTGAGGCAGAGAAAGAATGTGAGACTCATGCTAATAGATTCAGAAGCAAGATTGGTGAGCCTCTGAATGATATTGATAATATGTTAGATCTTCGGCACTGGGAAGAAGCCGATTACAGCGGATTTGATGTAACTATTCTTTGTAGATAAACTTCTCAACTTGTTTCCTAGCTGCTTCCCTTTTTTTCTGATGTTCTTTCAAGAACGTATTGATTTTTTCTATGGTGTAGGCTTTGAGTTCTCCTGTAGTTAGTTTTCCTGAGGAGTAGTCTTTGTGGATTTTTTCTAGTTTAGCGTCGGAAGGTTCGAGGAGCATTCGAAGGTATTGGAAGCTTACGTCTACGTCAGGGTTGCCGCCCTTCTTTCGGTGTTCTTCTAGCGAATCACGACCGCCGGAGAAGGCGTATTTGTTGATTTTGGTTTTTACTTCTGCTGGGGTGTCTGTCGTGAGGATTGCAACATTGGCTTTGCTGCTGCTCATCTTCCCTGTGGCTCCGCTTAGTGGCGGGNGGNACATGTTGTGGNTGATTGCTGGTTTGTCGTAACCGAGTTTGGGATAGATATCTCGGGCGACACGGAAATGGGGATCTTGGTCGATAGCCAGTGGGATGAGGCAGGGAATCTTTTTCTTTTTGATTACTGAAGGTAAGAATGCTGGGACTGCTTGCATGCTTGTGAAGAAGATTTGTCCGATGTTCTCACTGTCGGTGAAGCCGAAGGCTCCTTTGATTGTTGAGAAGGTAATTTTCTTGGCGACTTTGATTGCTTCAGGATACATGAGATTGGCGTGTTTGGTGTCGATAAGGAAATGGGTTTTCTTGGGGTCGAATCCTAGGGCGATGATGTCAAGCATGTTTTCTGTCGTCCATTCCTGGATTTCTTCTAATGATTGGTCCTTGAATAGGAATTTCTCGTCGTCAGTGAATTGGAACCAGAGTTCTACACCGAAGGCATCCTGCAGCCATTTGGTGAACATCCATGTTCCGATATGTCCTAGATGGATTGGGCCTGATGGGCCACAGCCGGTGTAGAGGAAGAACTTGTTTCCTTTTTCGTATTCATCTAAGAGCCAATTCATGTCTCTGTGGGCAAAGAAAACGTTTCTCCGGAGCATAGGGTGAGGTTCTTTCGTATGTTTTTCTATTCTTTTTAGAAGAGCGGAGTCTATTTTTGATACGCCAAACTGTTTAATGAGGGCCTCGTAGTCTATTTCTCCTTCGACTTCCCAGGGATTGACGTTGAACTCTTTTTTCATTTTTGGGGAAAGCCTCCTTTGTTTTTAAAGTGTTCTATGATTCTTTGGGATGGTGGTTTTTCTTACCGAAAGTTTTAAGTAGATCTCTCTAGTTGAGGAGGTATGGAAGAAGTTATCCAAGAGGCTGGTGTGAGTATGAACATAGCGGTGCGTGAGGAACAGATGGAGGATAAAAGAGTGTTTGTAGTAAATAATGAGGAGTTGGGAGTGGCTGATTTTGGGGATACGCTGGATCAGGCACTGGAGAATTTTAAAAATAGTGTGAAGGATTATTTGTTGGCTTATCCTGAGAAAAAGAAGTTTCTGCAAAAAGAGGAAGAACCTCTGCTAGTTTCTCGCATCTCTGTTTAGAGAGAACTTTGCGAAAATAGCAAAAGTTCTCAGAGCGAACTTTGAAGGATCCGAATCTGGCTTTTTCAGCGGTTGCCAATTCGGAAAACTGGTTTATTCAAAGTTCTCTAGAGGTGTTTCTCTAGGTCTTCTCTTTTGATGTCCAGCTGTCTGAGGATGTTTTTGTAAATCCACACAGGAAGAATGTCTTGATGCGTCGGCACGTTGGTTGATCTCTTGTTGTTCGGATTCTCTATGATGACACCGTGTGAGGTGTTCCTGATTTCTAGGCAGCCGTATTTTTTGAGGGCTGCGAGCACTTTTCTGACTTTCAGATTCCTCGATTTCATGCTTTTCTTCTGAGTGAAGGAACCTTTAAATAACTCTCCTTCGTGTGAAGACCATGAAAAAGATCGTGGCCTTGTTAGCTGTTTTGATGATTTTGCCGATGGTTTCTGCGGCGTTGACGGTGACGGAGCCGGCTCCGGTGTATAATGTTGGGGATACGTTGAGCGTTGCCGTGCATGTGGAAGCGGCGGAGGACACCAATGCGTTTTTGGAGGCTCGATTGGTGTGTGATGGGAGTGATGAAGTGTTGTATCGGAGTCCGGAGCAGTTGGATGCGGGGGAAGCGAAGGATGTGTCGATTTCATTTGTTTTGGATCCGTTGTTGTTAGGTGGTTTGCAAGGGGCTTGTCAGATTCAAGCAGGATATGGAACTGAAATTGCAAGCACAGGAAGTTTTTCGATTAGTGATACTGTTGATGTGACTTTTGATCTTGAGAGGAATGTGGCTCCTGGATCGACTGTTGCGGTGAGTGGGACGGCGGTGAAGCAGAATGGACAAGCTGTGACCGGAACAGCTGAGCTCACTATTGAAGATTTGGGTATATCTCAGGAAGTTGAGGTTGTTGGTGGGACTTTTTCTGCAAGTTTCACCGTTCCTGTTGATGCCAGAGGACAAAATTATAATCTCGAGGTTCGGGCAGTGGAAAGACAAGGAGATGTGGTGATCAATAGCGGCACACAGGGCAAGTTGTTTGCAGTTTTACAGGTTGTTAGCAGTTTGGATATCGCTTTGCAGGAACTGAGTGTTGTTCCTGGCAATCCTATTAAGTATACCGTTTTATTGAGTGATCAAGCCGGAGAAGGGATTGCTGCTGAAGTTGGTGTTGATGTTGTTGATTCTTCTGGAGAGATTTTACTAACGGAAAGGGTGCAGACTGGTGAGGGTCAGACATTGGATATTGATACTACGCAGCTGCCTGGTGAATGGTTTTTAGAGACGACCTATGAAGATCTTTCTGGAAGTAAGGGTTTTCTTGTTGAGGAGTTGGCGAAGGTCAATGCGGTGTTGGATGAGAACGGAACGTTGGTGATGACGAATGTGGGAAATGTTCCTTATCTAAAACCGTTGACGATTTCTCTCAGTGGAATTGAGAGAGATCTGGATGTTGATCTAGATTATGGGGAAGAAGTGCAGTATGCTTTGGAAGCGCCTGATGGCTCGTATGACATTTTGGTGATCTCTGGCGGGGAAACACGAGAGCTGGGGAATGTTGCGTTGACAGGGAGTGCGATTAGCGTTGAGGAGTTGAAGCGGTCGTTCAGTGGGAATCTGATGATGGTGTTTTGGCTGGTGTTGTTGTTGGGCTTGGGTGTGGTTGCGGTGATTGTGTATAGGAAGGTGCGGAAGAAGATATTCTTTGGGAAGACGCCGGTTGATGTGTCGATGAGGAAGGACTCTGCCGGCGAGGAGAGGAATGGTGAGTTTGGTGATCGTCAAGAAGTTGCTGCGGTTGTTTTGCATTTGAGAAGGTATGAGGAGTTGAAGCGGAAGAAGGCTCTTGCTAGCGTAGAACAGGCTCTTGATGAGGCGGTGAGCATGGGTGGGAAGCTGCACGGGGTTGGTGATGAAAGAGTGGTCTTGTTCGCTCCGTTGTTTACCCACGAAGAAGATAATTCCTTGAAGGCTGTGAAAGCTGCTAGGGCAGTTGAAAAAGTTTTGGTGGTGCATAATTCTTCTGGGAAAGAGAAGATTGACTTTGGGATTGGTGTGAACGTTGGTGAGATGGTTGTGGAAAGGCATGATGGAAAGACGAAGTTTACTTCTGTTGGGACAACGATGGTTGATGCGAAGCGATTATCTAAATCTGCTAAGAAGCAAGTATTGTTGTCGCAGGATGCTCATGGGAAGACGACTGGCAAGGTGAAGGTCTCTCGAGAAGGATTGGGGTGGCGGTTGAGCGGAGTTCCTGAGCGAGTGGATGATGTTCATGTTAGGAGGGCGGTGGAGGGGCATAAGGCTGCTGGTGGGAAGAAGAAGTAGGACGAAAGATTTAGTAATAAAGAACAACCAGGTTGTTTATGAATGTGCTTCCAAAGCAGGCTCAAGTGGATTTTAGGGGGGCAAGTCTTAGAGAGATGGAAGAGTCCTATGCTGATGCCTTCCGCAGAGGAGGGGATGACCCAGCGAAGGTTATTGAAGAGTATGAAGGGAGGCTTGGTTCTCTCGATTTTTTGCTGGCACAGATGAGATTCTTCAATATCACGCTGCAGTAAAAGTGAGGGCTGAGGCTGAGAAGGCGTCAGGTATTTAAACCATTCTTGTTTTTTTCTGTGATGGTGATTAAGTTGTTGGTGTTGGATTGTGATGGGATTCTTTTGGATTCTCGAAAGCCGATTGTGCAGGCTTTGCGAGATGCTCTGAAAAGTCGAGGATATCGGTTGAGCAAGCGGGTTCTGAAAGAATTGGGGAATGGGCCGATTGAAGATGTGTTTGCTTCTGTAGGGGTTCGAAAGGATGACATTGAGGAAGTGGCGAAGCGGTTTGAAGAAGGGAAGGTGAAGAGAATGGATATGGTGAAGGCTGCTCCGTGGGTTTCTGTTTTGAAAGGGGTGAAGGTTCCGAAGATTGGATTGACGAATAATCTTTCTCCGATTATTCGGAAGCAATTACGAGGTGTGGGGATTGGTTTCGTGCATGAGGTATTGGGCGCTGAGCGAGGGGAGAGCAAGGTTGTGCGGTTTCGGCAGATCTTGAAGCAGCAGGGGGTTCGGGCTGATGAGGTGGTGTATGTCGATGATAAGCCTGCCGGTGTTGCGTTGGCTCGGAAGATTGGGTGTGTTTCGGTGCTGGTGCCGGGGCCGGCGGCTTGGGCTTCTCGGGAAGAGGCTCTTCGGGCGGGGGCAGATTTTGTTGTTCAGGATTTGCGGGGCGTTGTGAAGATTGTTCGGGAGTTAGATTAGAGAGGCTGGCTGGTAAGGTGATGATTAAGAAACAGTTATGGTAACTTCACCAGCCTCCCTTGGTCTAGGTAATACCCGTCATGTCCGGGGTTGCCTTCGAGTGAAGAGGTGAGGACGTCTAAGGTGTCGTCGTCAAGCTCGAGGTTGTGTGCGGTTTTGAGGGCGTGTGCTTTAACACAGTGATCGCAGCAATGTTCCTTCCCTGGGTTGTTAGGTAGAACTGCATTTCTGACTATGAATGCTTGGAGCTCCTCTTGGAAGGATTGAGGAAGGAAGGAAAATCCTACGAAAAGCGGTTGTTCAGTTATTTGATAATTGGTTTTTTGTGAAGCCATGGTATGTGGGGTGCAAGATCCGAGATTTGCTCGGGTTTACTTGCGAGAATAAATGGCCACGGCGTTCGTGGCGAAACAGATTGGAGCGGCGGCCAGTGGAGCGTGCAATGTCCAAAACTGTCCTCTCTTTTTCATGGTGTGTTTAGGGTGTTGAGATATATAAATGTTTTTGTTGAGCCGGAGAAATGGTATCGGATAAAGATGAGGGTCAAGCTTTCTGATGATGTGCGGAAGAAGGACACTCTTTTGGCGTGGGTGAATGGGAAGAAAGTGTTGGAGAAAAAATTGCATTTACGAAAGAAGAAAAGTTATGGCATTAATCAGGTTATGTTCAGTTTGTTTTTTGGAGGGGATGATGATTCTTGGGTTACGTCGAAGGAGGAGAAAGTTTATTTTAAGAACTTCTTTGTTGAGGGGAACTAGGGTTGATTTGGATATTACGGTAGTGTCTCCAAAATCGAGTCGATTGCGTCAAATACTTCATCGTCGGTTTCTAGCGTTGAGAGATCACTGGCAGTTACTTCTGCGTTTTCGTCTATTTCAGTTCCCTGTGCTCGGACTTCTTCCTGTGCTTGATTGTTGTAATGGATGACTCCGACTACGAGGATGAGGATAATAATGAATAGGAGGATTCCTTTTTTCATGCTGATTCCTCCTGTGTTGGACGTGCAGATTTGATTAATGGTCTGAGTTGAGCAGTCATTGATTTTATCTCCCCCCTTGGTGCTCCTTCTAATACTTTTTGTTTTGTCTCCACGATCAAGTCGATGATTACCGATGCAGCATCTTCTTCGATGTTTCCTGCATCATAGGATCCTTCTATCCTTTCTTGTAGTTCGTAGAGAAGCAGTAGTAAGTATTCCTTCTTGACCTCTGGACTCGCTCTCTTGACAGTCTTCTTTGTGTAACCGATTGCCCTGCGGAAGCACTTGTCCTTTTCTTCTCCCTCACGATCGTAGCAGGCTGCGCTTCTTTTGTAGAGGGCGACACAGGCTCGCTGTCTTCCTTGTTCGCTTGGGATCTTTCTGCAGGCTTCCGGGAGCAGGGAGAAGTCTTCACCTTTAGTATGATCTCCCACAGCTTGTCGGAGACGGCATTTGATTCTGTCTCGGCGGTCTTCGTTCCTTTCGCAGGCAGTTTGATGCTCACGGATTTTTTCATTGGCTCTTCTGTTGATGACTTGTTCTCTTCTTTGCTTTCTCTGTTCTATGACTTCGTCCGGGACGTTTCTGTCTTGATCCTGAGCAATGGTTACTGTTCCCGGTATCTCTTCATTGAATCCTGTGCTCCTGCCGGCTGCGGTGACGAAGACTGAAGTGATCAGGGTTATTGCGATGAATAGTGGCACAACTCTTTTCATGGTGGTGTTTTGTTCTGGAGATATATAAAGATTGTTGTGCTGCTGTTGCAAGAACATTTAAAAAAGTATCTTCATACCACAAGTTATGGGTGGACGTCGAGTGGTTGTTGCATTGGTTGTGTTGGTTGTGTTGGTTGTTGTGCTCATTGGTGCGAGTGGTTGGTTGTCCTGGGTGACGGGGTATGGGGTTCTTGAGGATGGAAAGTGGAATCTTGCTAGGTGTTTGGGAGAGAAGGGTGCTGTGATGTATGGAGATGCTGATTGTCAGGTCTGTGATGAGCAGCAGAAATTATTTGGAGATTCTTTTTCTGAGATTGAGTATGTTGATTGTTCTGCTGGGGAGTGTGAAGGGTTGCCGGGAGTTCCTGCCTGGCAGATTGATGGGACGGTTTATTATGGGGTGAAAGGTTTGGATGCGTTGAAGGTTTTGAGTAGGTGCTGAAGAACCTTCGGGCCCTTGCTGCTCGCACCGCATGAACGCAGCTTCGGACGTTCAAGGTTTTGTCGAGGTGTTGAGGGGATGTCCACCTTCGATATCGATATGCAAAGTGTTGTCACCATACGGCAACCTTCTGGTGATGCTTCCTCTTTCCTTGAGATCAAAATAAGGTCTGAACCCCAATTGAATTGACCAATCTCCTGGTTCGTGCTTGAGGAAGAAGAGATCGTCTTTTTCTACTACGTCTCTTCCTAAGGGGGTTGTTGCGGTTTTTTGGAGTCTCACCTTTCCAATTTCTTTTCCCCTATCGCTTGTGAGAGGGCATGTGAGAATAGGAAACTCTGCGTGGGGTGTGGGAGGTCTTGATCCTGTTCTCACCTCATCTGGTGACAGGGTTATTTGAAGATCTATTCCTCCTCGGAAGACTGATTGCATGAGATCTCTGTGTTTACTTTCTATATAATCATTGCGGTGTTAACCCTGTTCACGTAAGATTTATATAGAAAAGTTAACATGTGTTAACTATCTGAACATGTATACGCTGCCACAAGAAATAGAAGTCTGGTATATTATTCCTGCCATTCGTCGAGGGCTGGCTCGGTGTTTGACCGGGCATCATGGAGTGAGTTATGATGCTGTGGGGAAGATGTTGGGGATTAGTAAGGCTGCGATTTCTCAGTATGTGAATAATAAGCGGGCGGCGAAGATCAAGTTGCCCGAGCGGGCGATGAAGGAGATTGGGAGGGCGTGTGACAAGCTTGTTGCGGATTACGAGGTGCGGAGCACCTCGGACGTGCATCGCCGGAAGGGGATTCACAGAGACGGCGATGCACGCAAGGGTGATGCTGTTAGTGAGATTACTCGGATTTTGAAATTTATTCGGGATAAGAAGTTGGTGTTGGAGGTTTGTGAGAAGCATGAGTCTGGGGTGTTGGAAGGGTGTAAGGAAATTCGGTTTGATGGGGAAGGATATATCCAGTAGGTTTTGGTTAATGGATGTTCCTTGGGGAAGAGTGTTTGCAATAGGCAATTATTTATAGTTTGATTGGTTGTTGTTTCTATGAGTTCTTATCGGTTGGGGGGCTTGAAGAGTGAGGGGGTGCTTTATTTTGAAGTAGATGGTCTTTTTTATTCTCGACCAAGACGTCGACTGAAGCACCGTGTGGAGGGTGTTGTTGATGCAGAAGATTCTATGGTGATGACTGCTAAGGAGCTTCAAGAATCTCCTGGCAGCTTAAGAGTTCTTGAGAGATTCCGTATTCGATTTAATGAGTCTGGTGTTTCTCGTCTCTCTCCTGAAATTAGTGAGGTTCAGAAACTTATAAGACCTGAGTTTCCTTCTTTTAAGATTGTGAAGGGGTCTAGGCAAGAAGTTTAACTGAAAAATTATTTTTGGTTTGTGTGTGGAAAGACTGGGGGGTTGCGTTGGCAGTGGTAAAAAATTCGGGAGATTTAGTGCTGAGACCTCTACGGATGAGTGTGGCGAATGGAGCGGAGAGTCATCTTTAGGAGCTACCCATAAATTAAATGTCAATAATTAAAGGGTATTTGATTATTCATTCGTAACTATTAGTGGTAAAAACAGAAAGGTTTATATGGAGATTATTTTCTTTATCCGTTATGAAGTATGTGGAAGCGTTAAAGGAAGTTGGACATCATTCAGGAAATTCTAACTGGTTTCCAGATGAAGCTAGAGAAGGAAAAATCGGTAAGGATGATTTTGTGGGAACGGTAGGTAGGTTGATGGGGGCTCTTGATGACCTATTGAATAGTGAGGATGTAACTACTTCCCTTCCCAACGATGAGATGCGTAAATTTTATCTTTCAACATATAGATCAGCTTATGGCCAATTATGTGTTGCTAAATTTCCAGAGGACGTTACAAATGTAGCCACAATAGTTGCTACGCTAAACAGTCTTCAATAAATCAGGACAAAAGCCCCTAAAAATTATTGCTCCTAATTTCAGAGATTATTCTATGGGTTCTCATATGTTGGATAATCTGTGTTCAACGAAGCTCGCTGTATTGGACGTAGTTTCCCGGACATTCAACGAATGAGTGGAGCGAGCAATCAAAGCATAAAGAATATAAGGCGTCATTTAGATAATTTATGATGGTTCAAAAGAAGCAAATATATATGGATTATGCGGCTAGTGCTCCTCTTGCTGAGGGTGTAGTTGAGGCTATGGCCCGTGTTTCTGATGGGAATGCGTCGTCTGTGCATCGTGTTGGGGAGAAGGCGAGAGAGGCGTTGGATGAGGCGAGAGGTGAGTTGGCTGGTGAGATTGGTGCCAAGGCTGGTGAAGTGGTGTTTACGAGTGGGGCCACGGAGAGTAATAATTTAGCTTTGCGAGGGGTAATGAGCGGCCTTCGGCCTGAATTAACACAGAAGAACGACCAGGTTAGAGTCACTGGTTCTCATGAGGATCGAGGTGATTCTGAGGATGGTGCTTCCGGAGAGGGGGCTAAAGGGAAGATTATTGTTTCTGCGGTCGAGCATGCTTCGGTTTGGGAAGTTGCTCAGGAGTTGAAGCGTGATGGTGTTGAGGTTGGTGTTGTTGGTGTTGTTGGTGTTGTTGGTGTTGTTGGTGTTGATGCCGAGGGACGAGTGGATGTGGATGCGTTGCGTGAGTTGGTGGATGAGGAGACGTTGCTGGTGAGTGTGCAGCATGCGAACAATGAGTTTGGGACGGTGCAGCCGATTGCTGAGATCGGTCGGATTTGTAAGTCGAAGGGTGTGTTGTTTCATGTGGATGCGGCACAGACGTTTGGGAAATTGGATATCGATGTTCGGAAGATGAGGATTGATTTGTTGTCTGCTTCGGCTCATAAGATCGGGGGGCCGAAGGGTGTGGGGTTGTTGTATGTTCGTGAGGGTGTTTCGTTGGGGCCTGTGTTGGTTGGTGGGGGGCAGGAACGGGGGCTTCGGTCGGGGACGGAGAATGTTGCTGGTGCGATTGGATTTGCTGCAGCTCTGAAGGAAACGAAAATAATTAATGTAGAAAGGGTCCAGCTTCTAAGAGACAAGTTGTTGGACGGATTGGAGAGTCTTGGCGGGAGGTTGGTTGGTTCACGTGATGAGAGATTGTGGAATATTGCTACCGTTGTTTTTGCTGATAGAGATGGTGAGGATGTGGTGATGCGATTGTCTGAGAAAGGAGTTATGTGTGGGACGGGGAGTGCTTGCTCAAGTCGGAAAGAGGATGATCGGGTTTTGGGGGCGTTGGGGCTATTCATTGTGTGTTCCTCAGTGCGTGGGGGATAAACAGTTGGTGCCAGCGGCCTTCGACCACAATGACTCCATTGCGGTGTGAGAGACTGTCGGCGTAGTGGTCTGCGTCGTCTTCCGTAGAGAAGACGCGGCGGCTTGCGAGGGCGAACCTGCCCCCGTCAATGAAGACGACGATGTAGGTGAGGGGAGCGCCGAATGGATGGAGTTGATAGTCGT
>NYZR01000020.1 GCA_002687255.1 Candidatus Pacearchaeota archaeon
TGTGCAGGTTGTAGTAAGTGTGGAGGGTGTGGCTGTTCTTGTAGCTCCGGCGAAAACTCTGGAAATTCTGAGTAATTAGAACCGTAGGATTTTGAATTCTTTCAGGTCTTGATATTTTTCTTCCTTTTCTTGGACGTCTCGGATCTGAGCGTGTTGAGGGCCTCGTCTGCAGATTGCGGCGACTTGGTCGACGGCTTCTCCGTCTCCCTCTAAGAATATCTCTAGTCTGCCGTCTTCTAGATTTCTGACGTGGCCGGCGAGGTTTTTTTCATCGGCATGTTGTTTGACATAGTCTCGGAAGGTGACGCCTTGAACGGAGCCTGTGATGAAGATACGGATTGCTTTTTTCATGGTTTTGTTAAGAGAGAGGGGTTGAAATAGATTACGCTTTTTGAATTTGTGGGGCTTCTTCTTGCTCCGCTTCGTCCATCATTTTCAAATAGCCGATGTCTTTCCAGATGAGTCCTGAGAGTTGGGCTGCTTTTTTGTCTACGGCGAGAGGTTTTCCTGCTACCAGGAGACCGTGATCTGTCGAGTCGAGGAGGGCGAGATCTGGCATCTTGCATCTGGTTATATCGTGGATGGCGTATTTGGCAGGCCATTTTCTTATCTTGGATTTGTTTGCTGCGAGGAAGCCACGGTAATGGTCTGCGGGGAAAAGGCCTAGTGTTGAGGAGAGGGCGCCTTGAAGTTCAAGCTCGGGGTCTTGGGCTAGCTTGGGAAGGGTGATGAGGAAGCTGTCCTTGAGCAGTGTGGGAAATTGAATACTGTCGAATCTCAAGAATTCATGGTGTTCTTTTTCCTCAGTTTCTGCGGTGTTGAGGTCGATGAGACCGACGCCGTATTTTTCTGCGAGTGCTGTGTAGCCTTGATCTCTGAAGAGTTCTTCGGTGTGAAAGCCGTCAGCGCCTTCAGCGATGAAGATCTCTGCTACAGGGTTTTTTTGGTCGAGGAGGTATTTGAGAGTTGCTTCTACTAGGGCTGCTGGTGTGCTGGTTTTAGGGTCTTCTGTAAGTGTCGGCTTCAAGATGATCTTAGGATGTTTCTTGAGTTCATAAGGAAGTTTGAGGAGATCGAGGATTTGCGGAACTGATTGTTCGTAGGATGTGAATTTGATTGCTGCCCCTTTTGCCATGTTTGGTTTTGGTTGGGGTTGTTTAAAAAGATTTATGTGCTTACACGCCACGACGGTCTAACTCATTGTTGATAATAGTCACTACCTGAGATGCGAAGTATGTTTTGGGGCCTACGGTGATGGGCTTGCAGACTTTCTTAAGACGTTTGAGTTCCTTATCCGGCAGGCCTTTATGATCTCCCATAATGAATACGGGATCTTTGTCAAGCTTTATGTCTCTTATGTCTTCCCCTTTGGGGTCTAGGAGATATGTTGTTTTTCCTTCAGCTTGAAGGTCTTTTACCAACTCTAAGAAGCCCTTACGCTCTATCCAATACCCGGGGAAGACTTCGTTCTTCTCCCCTTCTTTGAATTTGTAGAGCATTTNTTTTATGGTGCTGAGAAGGTTTTTCTTGGAGAGGTAGATTTTTTCGATGTCCGTCTGTCCTTCTGTTACGGGCTTGAGTTCGAGATGTTTTGAGGGGTCTGGAGCTCCGGCGAAGATCATGTGGAGCTTGACGTCTTCTCTGAATTTGTGGCTGAGGAAGAAGGCTGCTATCATAGAATGCATGGCTATGTCTAGTCTGCCGGCTTTCATGGGGTCGTCTCCGAAGTTTCCTTTCGTTGGGGCTGTTCGGGAGTAGTAGAGGAAGTTTCTCATGGGCTTAATAGGAAGAGCACCATGTAAATACTTATAAAGATATTGTCTGTTTTCATCTTATGGCCAGACTTTCTAAAGAGCTGAAAAATTCACGCAGCAATTTAGGAGATGGAATTGATTCGGATGTTGTTAACCTTGCTTATGCCGCATTTCCAGAAGATGCGAATTCCGTTATGAAAATCTACCAATTTATTGAAGAATGTGATCTTATGTGGTCTGAGGTAGGGAGGGAGTTTTATAATAAAGATCTTCCCTCTCCTCAGAGAACCCTCCACGCAGAGGTAGGCCTTAGGAGACAAAATATTAGTCCTAAAGATTACCTTCTCACTTTTAAGGAATGGGAAAGGAAAATAGCAGGAACTGCGAATAGTGGAGATGCTCAGGCTGATTGGGCAGTTAGAGGAAATTTTCTTCTTTCCCTTATTCGAAACCGATAGATTTTATTTGCAAATTTTTTAGTTATACACAAACGTTGGCTTAGCTACAATCTCTGGTTGGTCTGATTTTTTGTAGAGCCCTATGAATTGCTCTTGGTCGAAGAGGGCGAAAATTTCTTCTTCGGGGATTTTTCCCTTGAGGTCTTGTTCTTGGAGAGGTTTGCCGTTTAGAAGAGAAGGTTTTGATTCTGGAGCGATTTGTGCTGTTTCTAAAAGTTCTTTTATTATTGGTTCGACAGGCTGAAGTATTTTTCTTATGAGTTCTTCATTGCCCTTTTCTAATTCTTGGACTGCTGCTTCGAGATCGTAAAGCGTGACGAGGTTTTTGGTTTCGTCGAAGAAGCCTGCTTGTGTTCTTCGGAGTTCGAGCATGTGGGCTCCGCCCAGTTCTAGGCCGATGTCGTGGCAGAGTTTTCTGATGTAAGTTCCTGCTTGCACCTCGGAGCTGAATAATACGTCCTTTCCTTCTCTTTCTAAGATTTTGAAGGTGTGGATTGTTCTTTGTCGATTGGCTCGTTTTACTCTTGATCGTTTTGGAGGAAGTTGGGTGATTTCTCCGAGGTGTTTTTTGATTGCTTCTTGGAGCTTTGTGTCTGAGACTTCTTCGTGGAGTCTGAGGATGCCGACGTAGGTTTTGTTTCGGTGCATGAAGACTTCGTTGAGTTTGCATGCCCGGTTTAAGGCGACGGGGAGGATACCTGTTACCATGGGATCTAACGTGCCGAAGTGTGCTGTTTTTTTTAACTTCAAGAGGTGTTTTACTTTTTGAGATGTCCAGAAGGAGGTTGGGCCTGTGGGTTTGTCTAGGTTGATGATGCTGAATTGGAGAGAATTTCGTAATTCTTCCGAAATTCTCTGCTGGAAATTTGAAGGAGCCAAACCTGGCTTTTTCTTGGTCTTACCAGTTTGGCCACTGGATTGATTCAAATTTCCATGTAAGAGGTCTTTTAGTGGTTTCATATTAGTAACCGAATCTCCGATTGTAATTGGTGTGATCAAACCATTCTAGAATTAATGTGATGATCTCGACTTTGTTTGGTGTGGTGACAGAATAGATGAGACGCCATCCATCAGGAAGATCATATTTCCAGAGATTTGTTACCTCATATTTTTTCACATATTCTTTTGGTATGAGCTTCTTAGGGATTTGGATCCCACAGAAAGCGTTTTGTTCTATGTCTTGTATGGCTCTTGTGATGTGTTTTCTTAGTGGATCGCTTTTGTCTAAATGATAAAACGCTTCTTCTATTTTGTCATTGGCGAAAACTGCTTCTGAAGGTTTGATGATCCTCATAGTTTTATTCTCTTTCTCTTGGCAAATTTCTTAGCTACGTTAGGAGACCAGATGTAACCGATTTTTCCTTCTGCGTCTATGGCCACCTTGTTGATGCTTTGAAGATATTCTAAGACAACTAAGTAGGTTTGCCACATGACTTTCCTTGGGAGGTTCTTCCAGAGTTGGGTCTGGTTGAACTCTCCAGAGAATTTGTCTATTGTTTTTTCTACCATGAGGACTGTGTCTAGAGTTGGTGAACGTGCTATGGGATTGTTTTTCTTTATAAGTTGCATGATTTGGTGTATATCATTTGATATATAAGGTTTTCTATTAAATTTTCCTTGCAAGAATTGTTATTTCCTCAGCGCTTTTCTTTGGATCTGACCAGGGGCTTGCTTGGCGACGTGCTTGTCGGTCTTGGCTTGGGATTTGGCTTGGGTTTCCTTTTGGGCTGCTGCTGATTGGGATTTTTCTTTTTCTTCTTTTTGTTCCTCTTCAGCTGGCTTTTCTTCTTCTGTAGGTTTCACGGGAGCTTTTGGTTGTTCGGCAGGCTTATGTCTTTTATCGTGTTGTGCCTTAGCGTATTCGGCGTGCTTTGGTGTTTCTGCGAATGTGACTCTAATATTGTCGCCGTCTTTCTCAGCCACCACAGTTACTCTCGCCGGAGGTTTGGCTCGGCCTCTGAACCACATTTCGTTGTTGAAGAAGGGGTCGATCTTTACTTTGTTTGTGTCTCGGTCAGGAACTTTCATGTGCTTTGCAATGTATTGCTTGATCGCTTTGACAGCGATTCCTGTTCGGCGGTAGTTTGCCTTTTTTAGCCAGGCCTTTCTGAGAGGGATTGTGTATTCTTTGCCTTCTGTTGATCCTTTTGAGTCCGACTCGCTCTTGCTGCGAGCTTCCTCGCTTTGCTGCGGAGCTTCTCGCTTCGGCGAGCGGACTTCTTTCTTAGAGGTCTCTTTTGCGTCCGCCATTTATCCTAGGTGCCTCTTTTGTGCTTTTCGTGGAGTGATCTTCAGCTTCGTTCTACGCCAGTGTCTTCGTTGATGGGTCATTTCAGAAGGGTGTTTCTTTTTTCCTGTTCCGAATTTTCTGAGGACTGCCCAGAACGGAGCCCACTTGGTTCGGCGGGTTTGCTTTGCGAGTTTGATTTTTTTTGGGTAGTTTCTTGTCATTTGATACGCACCCCTTGCTTATCAAAGAAAGATGTCGAAATACCTGAATCCTTTGGTCTGGAAATCGCCAAATTTTCTACTGTCTCTTGGATCTCACCACTATCCTGCCAAGCAAGATATTCTGTTCGATCTCCTGCACCCTTTCCTTGTGATCCCTTTATCTCTGCTCCTGGTGATGCAGCCTCAACTACTAAAAATATATCCCTTCCCTCCGATAAGCGTAACCTCAAATAGCAGCTATGCTTATCTGAATAATAAAAGCAGTTCCTCGCTGATTGGATCATTGCTGAGAACGGCATTGTCTCTCTCTTGTGTCCTATTTTCATTTGGTTCCCCTCTTCGTGTCTGCAATCTTTTCCATGAATTCTTTTCCTTCCTCAGTAAGTTTTCGTCCGGCTTTTGGAGTTTTTGTTTTTTCTACCAGGCCTGCAGCTTCGAGCTGTTGGAGGAGTTTTCGAATGATGTTGCCGCCCGATTTTCTGAATTGTTCTGGCTTGCCTCCACGGTTCTTTTTGCTTCCGTATCTGGTTCGGAGTCTGTTGACTCCTACGATCTGATGGATGTATAACTGTCTGAGAATGCTTGCTGCCCGGTGGGTCCAGAATTCTGGGTCTTCCGTAGGACGGCGATTTGCTGCGGATGTTTTGACGAGAAGGGCGAATTCTGGAGCCTTTATTTCTGACTTTTCTGCGAGGGCTGCGGCTAGGTTTTTATTATAGGTTTGTGGGTTTGCTGTTCTGATGTCTGTCATGTTTAGGTATGAGAATAAGGGTTCTTAAAGCTTACTCTTGCTCTTTTTGATTATTACCCCAAGAGCGATCTTTCCAAATTCCTTTATTTCTTCGACGACGAATCCCACATCTTCGCACATTGCAATCAACTCTTCTTCTGTGTAGGCCTTGGAAATTCCCCATGCATCCGAATAGAATGTCTCACCCTCTTCGTCTAGATTAAAGCTCAGCCCTAATTTCTCGTAATACTGTTTCCTTTCATTAATTGATCCTTTTCTTATGACGGTTATGAGGGATTTTTCTTTTGTTACCTCAAAAATTTGTTCCAAAAGCTTTTTGTCTTGTTCGACATTTCCTAATGTATTCCAAAGGCAGACAGAAACTTCGAAGGAATTATCTCCTAACAATCCTGCGAGGTTCATGATATCTCCCGTTACGAACTCTGCATTCGGGTTTTCTTGTTTCGCCTTGTTTAGAGCCTCTTCGTCTAGATCTATTCCCATATACTTACTCGTTTTTTCTGATAGTATCTTGGTTAACCTTCCGTCCCCACATCCTACGTCTAGAAGTGATTCAGTTTTTCCTAGATTTTCAGTGACCCACTCGTTCTCTTGTTGAAGATATTTTTTGTAAATTTCCGGATATTCTTCTACCTCTCTCGCCTTCTTGTCTTTTGTGATGTTCATTTTTTCGATTTCTTGAGGACTAATGTGAAGCCGATGATCTTGATTCTTGTTGGGGTTTTCAAGGCTTTTTGGAGTTTGTCTGCTAGGGTTTTGAGTTCGTTCCGGTTTCGTGTGGCTGACTGGAGGATGGAGATACGGATGAGGTCGTGGTTCTTGAAAGCGTTATCTATAGATTCTGGCGTGCCTGCAGTGATGCCATTTTTGCCGATTTGAAATTGTGCTTGTGTCATGGTGCTTTTACTGAGACTCCGCCTGGAGGAAGTGCTGCGAGGAGTTCGTTCTGATCTAGTTTTTCTTTTGGGAGCTCGAGTTGGATTTTGGCAAGCATATCTTGCTTATCGTTCACGCCGGGTTTGAGGATGAGGAGTTTGTCCTTTTTTGCTGTGATTGTTTTTTCTGGGACTGCTCGCAAGACCTCCAGTTGTCTTGTTAAAACAAGCTCCGGTCTTATTGAATGGTTCTTTCTTGTTCCTTTGACACTCCAAGTTCCTGTCTTCATGGCGCCGGTTTTGTAGCATTGGGAAAGCATGAATTGGTCTACTTGGAGGGTTTTCTTTTGGTCTCGCCATGCTCTGGAGAAGGAGCCGGTGAAGCAGGCTTGCTCTTTGAGTTCTTGCGCTTTTATCTTGCTGGGGTCTGCGAGAATTGCTGAGAATGGGCTGCCTGGCTCAGCGGTGTGCATGATGATGAAATCGTGATCGTTGAAGTCTCTTTTTAATCGCTTTAAGAGTTCGTCGTTTTGTGTTGCTGATTTTCCTCCGATACAGATTTTTTTTGTTGAGGTGAGGAACCAGCGGTATTGTTTGTAGTGTTCTTCTAGGTAGGAGATTGCTTGCATGCCTGAAGTGGGGCGGGAAGGTTTTTAAGACTTTAGACTGGGTGTTCGTGGCCGAAGTGCTCTAATGCATGAGCGAGGGCTTTGTTCTCTGGGTTTTGGGCTGCTTCTTTGAGGGAGATTCCTTCTAGGGAAGCGTCGATGGCTTGCCTGAGAGATTCGGCGCCGTATCTTGTGCCCTGGGGATGGCCATGGATGCCGCCTCCTAATTGGAGAAGGCAGTCATTGCCAAGGAGTTTGAGGACGTCTGGGACGATGCCTGTGTGAAGGCCTCCGGAGCTGCAGGGGATCGTTGGTTTGAGGTTATGCCAAGATTGTTGGAGGATTCCTTGGCTGAAAGATTCCTCTACTTCATTGTATTCCATTTCTTGTTCTAGGGCGATGACTTCGTTCCTGGGAGAAACAAGTTTTCCTATAACAGTGCCTATGTGGATGTTGTCTACTCCGACTAGCCTGGCAGATTTTGCTAATGCCAACATTGTCAGGCCGTGCTTTGGATTTCTGGTGAAGGTGGCGTGCATCGCTCGATGAGCATGGATAGCTTGCTTGTTGTCTTGGGTGTGTTCTCTTAGGGATTGAAGTCCAGACCAGCCTGCTGTGACGATGTCGCACATGACGTATTTGAAATCGTAGTCTGCTGCGATGTTTGCTCGACGGAGCATTTCTTTGGTTTCCGCCGTTACATTAATGAAATAGTCTTTCTTCTCTCCGGTGAGTTTTTCTGCTCGGTCTCTGGCTTTGGCGCAGGTTTTGACCCTGTTCCGAAAACGGTTGAAGACCTGATCTGTGAGGTTCTCGTCATCTTTGAGGAAGTCCACGCCGCCCATCCAAGCCTGATAACCCACGTTCGTGTGTTCTGCGGTGGTCATGCCGACTTTTGGTTTTGGGACGGTTGCTGTCATTGGACGCTTAGGGATTTTCATAAATCTTCTGACACCGTGGAGTCCGAACTGTGGGCCGGGAAAGGATTTGATCATAGTTTTGGGGAAGTCGATATCTAAGAGTTTGAGGTTGTTGACGGCTTTCATGCCGAAGATGTTGCCTACGACTGAGGAGTAGATTTGGGGCATGCTCCCTTTTTCGAAGAGTTCGATGGGATAGGCCACCTTGACTAGTTTACCTTTTCTATGGTATGCTCTGGCTCGGATTTTTCTGATGTGTGGCTTTAATGTGGTTAGTTCTGTCCAGGTTCCATTGGAGGATTCGGCTGCTATTCTGCCGATGGCTTCGTTGGCAGAGATGCCTTTCCGGGGCTCTAGATAGAAGAGACAGATGAGATCTTTGCTTTTTGGTTTGTAGTTTGGGTCTACGAAGTCTAGGTATTGGGACATGTTGGCCTCCTAATCTGTGATCTTCACGATGAAGAATCCGGTTTCGTAAGGTTGGCCGTCTTTGGTGACGGTGATGTCATATTGGATCTCGCACAGTGGGGAGACTTCTGACGGTTTGACCTTCACTATTCTATAGATTGCATCTGATCCTGGAAGAGCGTCGAAGTTCCCTGTGTTTCCTAGGATAAGATAAGAGTCTGCTTCTTGGATAGAAAGGGAACAGCCTCGTTGAACGCTTGCTGCTTGGACTGCATACGTGAATCGGCCAGCTGTTGATTCACCTTCTACTGTGTTCTTTATTCCGAAGGCGACGCCGAAAGAGTCTCCTTTCTTCACTGCGGCTTCATTGTTTGGTAAGAAAATTGCTATTCTCTGGCCTTGGTCGTTGAAGAGTTTGTTGATTTCCCCTCGGACTTTATCGTTGAGTATTTGGACGTTGTGCGTTGCGCCGGTAAAGATGTTTTTTACGAGAACGAGGCCGAGGATTAACATAGACATGGCGAGGACGATGACTACGATTGTGCCAATGGAGAGTTCGACTGCTGCTCTATTGTTTAGTGATCTCATGCTGCTGCTCCTGCAATTTCGTTGAGTTGATCGATGGAGCCTTGGGCTGCTTCGAATTGTGCTGCTGCGACCTCTAGTTGATTGACTACTTCGATGATTGCTTGGTAGAGGTAAATGAGGATGATCAAGTTGAGTGCTATCCCTATGATGCTTAGGGCAAGTCCCCAGTTGGCCCATTTTTTATTTGCGTCGTTTCTTGCTACGAGTGCGAAGATAAATCCTATGATGCCTAATGCGATGCCTGCTCCTTGACCGAAAAGCACGCTTAAGGAGAAGACTATTGAGATTACACCGAGGATGACGGATGCTATTGCTGCGTTTGATGATCCCTCTTTTGGCATGATTGAAAGAGGCTGGAGAGTTTTATAAAGCTTCCTGCGAAGCTTTAACTCCTCGCTGCTCACTCCTTGTGAGCGCAGCTTCGGATTATAAAGCATTCGGAGAAGTTATCTTCCTTGTGGGATCTTTTTCCTTTTGTCTTGGGGTTTTTTCTTTGCTTGTTCTCTTTTTACTTTTTCTGCATAGAGGGCCCTATCCTTATCATTTATCCAGAGATCGTTGTTTTGATCATCCTTACCAGAAATCACCCCATCCCCATTCACATCCCATTTTTCTGCTTCATTTTCTAGATAGGCTATTCTCCTTTTTTCTACTACATTGCCGACCATCTCATGAGGTATGGAATTCAGTAGTGTTCTGGGAAATCCTTTCAAGAATATTGCGTCTGTCACCTCTGACTTCATGTCCACATATTGTTTTCTTGTAATGCTTTTTGCACCAGGGCCCCCATACCTTTCGAGAAATCCCGGAATGTTATAAATGGGTTCTAATATGTCCTGTTTTAAAAGAGCCTCTACTCTCTTTTCTCTTGCTTTCTTTGCTTCCCTTTTCTTCCTTGCTTCTTCTACTTTTTCCTCTACTGGTTCCTGCTTTGCTTCTTCTGCGTATGTTGGGAGAAACGAGGTTCCTGCCAGGAAGAGGAGTGTGCTTCTTCTGTTTCTCATCTCTTTTGAGATGGTGTGTGGTTTTTAAATCTTGAGATTCCTATGGAATCTCAGGCTTACAAGTTGTGAAGTTTTTGAGCAACTTTTAAACTTTGGCAAGGGAAGATTTAAAACGGCCATTCGTGTAGGTTCTGTGTCTGGGAACGTAGCTCAGTGGGAGAGCACACGACTGAAGCTCGTGGTGTCGAGGGTTCGATTCCCTCCGTTCCCATTTCTATCTTGAGTGCTCTATAAATTCCTTTGTAAGCTCTTTTTCTGCCTTACCAAGAATTCTTATTCCCTTAACACAATCAATTGGTAGGCCTTCGTGACAATATACCCTTATTGCATGTATGCCCGGATCCTTTCTCCTTCTAAAAGAGAATATCTTTTCATTTGGTTCTAGTATCACCCCTCTTCTTTCCCAGAGAGCGTCAACAAATTCCCTCGCTCTCTCCTCCGAGAATCCCTCTTCTTCTGTAAACCATGCTCTGAAGTTAGGTTTCGTGTCTACTGCGCTTAGATACCACCAAGGAACACTTCCTAGCTCTTTCTCCATAAAATATTGTCTTGCCCTCATCTCTGCGTAGATGTTTGCTGATCTTATTGCTTGTCTTTTATTTTGTCTTCCATTATGTGAGATGTTGTAAGGGGAGTTCTCACAATTAGTCGTTACTGGTGTGAAATAGTATCTTCCCTTTCTTTCTCCTTTTGAGAGGGGAAGGTATCCTGTTTCTAGTCCGTGTAAGATGGCTTCCATGCAGGTTCCGTGGAGAAGCAAAGATCTTGGAGAAATATCATTGATCGACCAGGTTGCTAGTTTTCTCATTGCGTTTTTTCTTTTTTGAATTATTTAAAGAAATGTGTGGGGTTTCGATAACTTTAAATAACCAGTTCTTTCTCTTTATTCGTGAGTCGGGCAGCTGACCACGGAAGATGCTGTTAGATCAGCAAATATCGCCTGCAAAGGACATCGATATTTCTTCTGAGGAAGGTCCGGACATCCCTTTGCAAGGGAACTAACAGTTCCCTTTGCTAACCCTCCCTTGAGGGACAAGGAAGTGGCGATCCCCTGAAAAGGGGACGGTTGTGAGGTCGAGCTCTGGAACAGAAACGACACCCCCTTCACCTGTGAAGGGCAGGATGAAACGGCCACCTTCGCCGATGCAAGAGCCCTAGCCGCTCGCTCCGTTCTGCTCGTGAGAGGAGAATGGTTCGGTGGACTTGTTCACCGAGAGACAGATGTCAGCACAGACCGTTCGCTTGCGAGGTCTGACAGAATCTGGCCTATGTCCGGCTCACACTTTTGTTAAGACCTCTTCGAACCTTCTGATCTGTTCTTCTGGACAATTTGCTCTAATCTTCTCTGTTAACTCACTCACAGATTTTGACCCCCTCACAAATTCTTTCCTTGCATAGATCATCGTAGGTGAACGATCCTGATCGTTCAGGATTATTGGTCCATGGTGCCATTCACGATATTCAGATTTATTGTATTGTCCATGGTCGAGAATTTCTCCTACTGGTGTGATGTCATCCCCTAGACATGCAAAATCGTATGAGAGGAATTTTGTCTCAGTTGTTGCAATTGCTTCTAGTAAACTGTCTGACTCTTCTCCACAATAAAGATGACAAAAACAGGTAGGGTCTGATGCATCTCCTTTATTCATTGCATTAGGAAGATAGACTAATGGCCTTCCCTCTGATAGAGCCATTGCTAATCTTGCTGCGGTGTGTTCATCTATTGAACCAGGGAAAACAACCCTTATGTCAGACCCATACTTTCTTTCTAATTCTCCCAACTCCAAGAAACCCTCTGGTTTCCAATTTCTGTTATTCCAACTGCTATTTTCACGTTTGCTCAAATAGGGCAATTCATCTTTCAGGTCCATTTTTCCATCTCTTGTGGAACTCATATTACACATTCCTCCATGGCATGTGATCCCCTGCCTAAGTTACCGATGTAGTGAACCCTAGAGAACCTTCCTGCTTCTTTTAGTTGAATCATTCTCTTTGCTATGCACGAGTCACAGTCATCTGGGTTGTCTCTTTTAGGATTTTCTGCCTTTATCTCCAACCACTCTTGGATTCCTCTGTATCCTTTTGTTGCAGGACCGTCTTCGTCTAAAAGGTAGAGAACTTTTCCCCCCGTTTCTATTTCAATAGGTGGAGTTCTTCTCTCGATAACAATTCGCCCAGAATTTTTTGATAAGTTTAGATATAGGGTGCCTAGTCCCATTGCACCCCCATAGTCCTCGAATTGATTTCTCGTCTCTTCATTACACTGAAGAAAATCATGGACAAAGTTACTTCCGATCCAATCGCATCCAAGACATCTTGCGAAGTCTCCATTCTTCCTGTATGTATGCGCTATCTCTATTTTGCTCTCTTTATCGTTCACCCATAAAGAATACATCGGGGCTCCTGCTACCTGGGCTTCTTTATGTGCATTTCTATAGCTCTCGAATCTCTCTGCTAATCCTTCTTCTTCGCTTTTCATTTTGTTTTCTCCTTGTAGACAACGCTGTTGTCTTGAGAAAACAGTGAAATGGGAGGATTTATATATTATTTACCACTAAAGTGGTTAGTAAATACCATGGAAAAACAGCAGGATATCCTGGGAGAAGTTGGGCTGAGTAATTGGGAATCTCAATTGTATAATGCTCTTTTGGTTTTGGGTGAGACCACTACAGGACCCCTTGTTGAAAAGTCAGGTGTTCCCCAATCTAAGATCTATGGGGTTTTGGATAAACTGAGGGAGAAGGGGTTAGTGAGTTATGTTATTAAGGGAAAGATGAAATATTTTCAAGCTGAGAGTCCTGAAAAAATATTGGTCTTGCTTTCTGAGAAAGAGCGAGGAGTGAAAGAAGAAGTTCGGCGTTTAAAACAGTTGGAAGTTCAACAGAAAGAGTCTGTTTCTGTTCAGATTTTTGAAGGATTGAAGGCTATTCGGTTGATTAATTCAGAGATTGTTAAGAATGCTAAAAAGGGAGATTCATTTTATGGTTACTCTTCTGGGATTTATCCCGCATATGCAAATGAGTTGTATCATCAGTTTGGTGAACTGCGTCGGCTGCAGAAGATCAAGGATCATCTCTTGATTAGTAAGGATAATAAAAAAGTGTTTGAAGAAAGTATTGAGGAAGGGATTGATTACGTGAAGGAGAAAACAAGGTATTCTATTGCGTCATTTCCGCAGGACACTGCAATCTTTCGTGGGAAAGTCATTTTGTATCTCTGGAGCGAGATTCCGAGAGCAATGGTTATCACAGGAGAGCAGATCGCTCAGCAGTATAAAGATTTTTTCTTAAGTCTTTGGAAAGCAGCTAGTTAGAAAAAGAAAAAGACAAATCCACAAGGAGAAAACAAGGTTAGATAATCGTCTTTAAGCAATAAAATAGAGTGAGGCTATTAGTAGTTGCCTGCTTACATTCTCGTTGCCTCGAACATTACACAGCAACTCTATCAACGTCATCTTCTATGACGGCCTTCGTTGTTTCGTCTTGCGGGTGACTTCGCGCTTAGATGCTTTCAGCGCTTATCCATGAATGCGTAGCTGCTCGGCCTGCTCATAACAACCGATACACCAGAGGCATCCGAGTACCGTTCCTCTCGTACTGAGCACTCGTTCCACTCAAACAACAACACTTCTAGTAGATATCATACAAACTGTCTCGCGACGTTCTTAACCCAGCTAACGATCCCTTTTAATATGTGAACTCCAGCACCCTTGGTACCTTGTGCAGTACCAGGATAGGAAGAGCCGACAGCGATGTACCAAACCGCGCCGTCAATATGTACTATCGGGCGCGACAAGCCTGTTATCCTTGGGGTACCTTTTCTGTCACACACGAGCCCTATTACTAAGCTACGTGGGGTCGCTAGGCCAGACTTTCATCTCTGCGTTTCTTGCTATGCGAAACACAGTCAGACAAGCTTTTGCCCTCGCACTCAACTCCAGATTTCCAACCTGGATGAGCTTGTCTTTGGGCCCTACAGATATCTTTTCTGCAGGGTGCCGCCCCAGCCAAACTGCCCGCCTGCTGGTGTCCCCCCAAAGGAGGTGAGCAATGCCAAGAACGATGGGTAGTATTACAGGGTCGCTCCAGTAAATCCTAAAATTTACCTTCGACGCTCCTACCTATGCTATGCACCATTCTTAACATCACAACAACAAGTTGCAGTAAAGGTCCACAAGGTCTCCGCTTCCCACTAGAAGACGGTGGCATTTTCACCACCAAGTATTTTCAGAAGG
Source organism: Candidatus Pacearchaeota archaeon (assembly GCA_002687255.1). GTDB lineage: Archaea > Nanobdellota > Nanobdellia > Pacearchaeales > GW2011-AR1 > ARS50. The sequence continues at coordinate 14,052 of NYZR01000020.1, forward strand.
ACCTGACTAGGGACAGCGACCACCTCGTTAAACCATTCATGCACGTCGCCATTCAGACGACAAGGCATTACGCTACCTTAAGAGCCTCATAGTTAGGCCCGCCGTTTCATGGGTCTTAGCCCTGTTGTACCAGGATTTGAAACACCACGACTGGGCAGGTCTCACCGGTTCTACACGTCCTTTCGGATTGGCAACCGGCTACGTTTTTGATAAACAGTCGGGCAGTCCTTGTCACTGCGATCTACGAACGCCTCTCATAAATCAGAGACGATTATAGACACCCCTTCTACCGAAGCTAAGGGGCTAAATTGCCGAATTCCCTTAATCAGTTTCTCCTTTCACGTCTTAGCCTACTAAGCTAGGGCATCGGTGTCGATTCTGGGTACGGCTACATTCACTCTAGACAAAAAGTTTTTCATGGACTCAAGGAATCAGCAGCTTTCCTCATGCAGTTGGCGAGCATTAATGCTTAACGCTCCACTCGTTTCCCGCATTCCAGCCCTTTCGGGCTTCCGCTTATCCCCAAGCTTCTTTTTGCCATAACAAGATCATGCAGTTCTGGAATATTAACCAGATGTCCATTCGTCACATTCAGTTAAGGTGTGACTTAGGTGCCGACTAACCCTTGGTTAAACGATAGCGCCAAGGAAACCTTGCCCTTACGACGTTATCCGTTCTCAGGATAATTTGATCTTACTATTGCCACGATTCTCATTGCTTCTCGTTCCACGTCTCCTCTCGGAAACGCTTCTGCACAAAAAGCACGCCTGCCTACCCGAACACTCTTTCGAGTGCCGCTAATGTATCGGTCGTATATTTAGCCCCGTCCATTTTCGGTGCCCCGAACCTCGATAGGTGAGCTGTTACGCTTTCTTTGAAGGATGGCTGCTTCTGGGCCTACCTCCCTACTGTCTTAGGTTCAAGACTCCCTTCGTTACACTGAATATACAGTTAGGGACCTTAACATTAGTCTCCGTTGTTCCGGTCTCGGAATAGCACCTTACGCGCTACCCCCCATTCCTGTCGCTTGCAGCTAGCATGTTCTGAGTTGGAAGGAGTTCCGTAACCAAAAGGTTCTGCAAACTCTATCCGTACTGTACCTCGCCAGCTAACACGACAAGACTATACTGAGGCATATTTCGGCAGGAACCAGCCATTGCCGAACTAGATTGGCTTTTCACCCCTACTCCCAGCTCATTCGAGTGCATGCACACAACAACGGTTCGGGCGTCCATTCTCCTTTCGGAAAACTTCCCCCTGTCCAGGAGTAGATCGTCCGGCTTCGGGTCGTATCCATGTGACTCGCGCGCTTTCACACTCGCTTTCGCTACGGCTTCAATTTAACCTTGCCGCATAGATACACTCCGTGGCCCATTTTTCCAAACGTACGTTGCAACCCCAAAGGGCCGCAACCATCATGTCACTACAAAATTTCAAGTCTTTTCACCCTCGATGAAGAGTACTTTTCAGCTTTCCCTCGCGGTTCTTGTTCGCTATCGGACTTGGATGTATGTTTAGGGTTGGCACGTAATCTTGCCACACACGAAGACCCGAAGGTCTTCGGTGCCC
>NYZR01000021.1 GCA_002687255.1 Candidatus Pacearchaeota archaeon
TGCTGGGGATTATTGGTATAGTGTTGATGGGGCTGATTTGGCTGGGAATTTGAATACGAGTGAGGAGCGGAAGGTTACGGTGCAGGCGAATACTGCGCCAGATCCTGTTGTTGAGGAAGAAGATGTATGTGATTGTCCTGAAGGATTTGAGTGTGTTGAAGATGAGATTGGGCTGAGTCCTGAAATTGAATCTGATAAAGGTTTCTTTGCGAAGATTATTGATTGGTTGTTTGGCAGGGATGGTCCTCAATTTTCTCCAGAGGATGGGTGTGTTGCTATCGATGGAGGTTCTGTTGGTGGCGGTTTTGATAATAATGATAATTTGGATGATAGCTCTGACGATAATGACGATAGCGGTAATGATGCAGATGTCGATGGCTCTGAAGATGATGACGATAATGATGGTTCTTCAGATCTTGTTGTAGAGGGTCTCGGCCTTGTGGAGGGCGCAGATTTAGATAATGATGGTATCGTGAATCTTCTTGATGATGATATAGATGGTGATGGCGAATTAAATGAGGTTGATACTGATGATGATGGGGATGGGTTGGCTGATTCGGAGGATGATGCTCCTCAAGGTCTTGGTGTTGTTGAAGATTTAGATGGGGATGGAGTTCTTAATGGAGATGATGCAGATATAGATGGAGATGGTGTTGCTAATTCAGAGGATCTTGACATAGACGGAGACGGGGAGTCAAATGAGGTAGATAGTGATGATGATGGAGATGGTGTTGTTGATGAGGACGATTCTTCTGTTTCAGGGGTTGTGTTTGTTCCTGTTGTGGAAGAGGTTGTTCAAGAGAGTGCTGAAAGCAGCGGCGGAGGCGGCGGAGGCGGAGGCGGTGGAGGCGGTGGTGGTGGTGGAGGCTCTTCTGGAGGAGGAGGCTCTTCTGGCGGCGGCGGCGGAGGGGGCGGCTCTGGGGATGAGGATCTTGCAGCAGTAGGTGGGGAAGAATCTGGTGAGGACTCTTCACGGCCTGTTCTTGGAGGTGGCCCTGATGAGGACGTTGATGTTGAAGGTGGAGATGCTCAGGCAGGTAGCACGTCAGAAGGGGTTGCAGCGCAGCGAGGAGGATTTTCTGTTTGGACGTGGGTCGCAGGGATTTCGATTTTGGCGGGGTTATTGTATTGGCTTTTCTTTAGAAAGCGAGGCGGTTCCTTGTCAGGATCTTCTTCTAAGGGTTCTGTGAGAAAGAGACATGCTCCTGCCAGGATTTCTACAACCTCCAGCGGGTTCTAGGCGCTCAATGAGCGAAGCTCATTGGCGGCTTCAACATTGTTGAAGCAGCTCCAGCAACCACAAGTCCTGCGGACTTTATGGTTCTTCGATTCTCTCTGACCTGCTGTTGCTGTGATGCCAACGAGGCGAGCTCGTTGGACACCTCAAACACTTATGTGCATTAAGGCCTTGCTCGCTAACGCTGCGCAGCTCCTGGCTGCCGCAGGCAGAGATGCCGAGGAAGCAAGTTTCTCGGACATCCTCACAAGTGGAACTTGCTTCAGATGCTCCTGCCAGGATTTGAACCTGGGTCGCAGCCTCCGCAAGGCTGTGTTCTATCCAGACTGAACTACAGGAGCCTGAGTAATTAATAGGGAACGGGTTTTTAACATTATCTTAGAGAACCTTGTAAAGATGTTAAGGTTCTCAGGGCGAAGTTTGAATGAGCAGAATCTCGCACTTTTTAGCTGTTGCGAATTCTGCATATCTATTTATTCAAACTTCTCCTTAGAAGTGTTTGTCTAGGTCTTTTGCATACTCGTGCAGTTCTTCTTTTGTGAACCAGGTGTGGATTTCGTGCTCGGCGTTTTCGGGCGTGTCGGAGCCGTGGGCGATGTTTCTGAGGACTCTTTGTTTTTTGTCAGCGAGGTTGTAAGATTCTAATTTGGCGAAGTCTCCTCTGATGGTTCCTGGTGCTGCTTGTCTCGGTTCTGTATGGCCGAGCATGTCTCTTCCGACTTCTACTGCGTGTGGGCCTTCTAGGACGAGAGCGATGATGGGGCCTTCTTGGAGGAATTTTTTGTTCCAGCCTTGGATTTTTTGGCCCATATGCATATGGTCTTTGTAAGGCATTTCTTTTCCTTCTTCGTCGAAGACTTTTTTTGTTCTGTCGTATAGTTTCTTTGCCCAGGCTTCATCGAGTTTGTAATGTTGTCCTGCGAGGTCTTCATCTGCCCAGACCATTTTCATGGCTGTGATTTTTAATCCGGCGTCTTCGAATCTTGAGATTATTCTTCCGGTGATTCCTTTTGATACTGCGTCGTGCTTTAGGAGGATGAGTGTTCTTTCCATGGATGTGTTTGGAGGAAAGTGTTATAAATGTTTGGGTGTTTGCGTTGTTCATGGATATGAATGGGTGTGGTGTGTTGTTAGGGCGGGGCACTCACAGACAAGAGGATTTGGATGCTCGGTGGGGGCGAACGTATGAGCGATTGCGGAGTAAAGGGGTTGAGGATCCGGAGAAAGCTTTGGAGATTCCTAGAGCTTTGGGCTTCGCTCCAGAAGGGGTGGATGTTTTTAGTAGGGAGGAGGTTTGTGCTGCCGAGCAAAGTTTGATTGATGCCACTGAAAATATATTTCTTGCGTTTGATGAGTATAGGAGATATGGCCCCATTCTCAAGGGATAGGGTTGGGTGTTGCATAATTTTTAAATAGAACCTTTCTTCTTTTTATTTATGGAGCAGTTGAAAGATACAGAAGAATTCAAGCAGGCGATGGAGACAGAGATCTGTCAGAACTGTCTGAATTTTGTGTTCGGAAAGGGGAATGAGAAGGCAGATATTGTTTTTGTGGGGGAGGCGCCTGGGGCTAAGGAAGATTTAGAAGGGTTGCCGTTTGTTGGGGCTGCGGGGAAGAATTTGGATAAGCTGTTGGAGGGTGTTGGGTTGAGTCTTGATGACGTGTATGTTACTAATATTCTGAAATGTCGGCCGCCGGAGAATAGGGATCCTAATGCGGAGGAGATGGAGGCGCATACTCCTTTTCTTGTTCGGCAGCTTGAGGAAGTGAAGCCGAAAGTGGTGTGTTCTTTAGGGAATTATGCGACGAAGTTCTTTTTGACTGATGGTGTTGTTGGGGATATGAAGAAGCAGCCCGGGATTACGGAGGTGCATGGGAAGGTTCGTGAGATGGATTTTAGAGGGATGAAGATTATTTTGATTCCTTTGTTTCATCCTGCTGCGTTGATTTATAATCGGAAGCTTCTGCCATTGTGGGAAGATGATATGGAGATTGTGAAAGGAGTTCTGAGTGGGGAAGTGAAGGGGGAGAAGCAGGAGACGTTAGTTTGAAAATAGCTCGCTCCGCTCGGATCGGAATGAAATAATTGTATACTGGGGTTATTACTTTCGTGAGAATGTTGGGGCTGTCTTAAACTCGTAATGGGCTGATTTGGTTTCTTCGGATTCTTTCAGGGTGTAGCTCTTTTTTCCGTCTTTGATTTTGTAGAGGAGTTTCATTTTTCTTTGATTTCTAGTTGGGCGTGTTTCTTTTCGGCTTTCTTCTTGATGGTTTCGAGAATGGTTTGGAGTTGCGTGTTGGCTGTTTTGAAATCTTCTGCTTCTATGGAGATTTCGAATCTTGATGAGCCGAGGTAGTTGACTTGTGCTTCTTTTGTTTCAAGGATGTCTTTCAGGTCGTTGACTCCCTCTGGTGCTGTTGAGGTGAGAGAGATCTCTTGTTTGACTTTCTTTTTCTTGGAGCTTTTATCTTTCCAGGTTTCTGCTATTTTGACTGCTTCTGTTTTTGTGGTTACTTTCTCTAGGAGTTTTGGATCTTCACGGGCTTGGTCTAGGAAGTCTTGGAGGTCGTAGGATGCTTTTATCTTTTCTAGGATTTTTTCTGGAGATTTTGTGGTGGCTTTCAGGACTGCTAGGAAATTTCTTTCTTGTTTGTATGCATCTAGAACTTCTTGTCTTTCTCCTGAGGTGACTCTTCGGAGGGAGAGTTGGAGTGGGTTCGTTCTGAGGACTTTGCAGACGATCTTTTTGTTGACTGTGACATATTGTCGGAGGTTTCTGATTCTTCCGGCTGCGATTTCTGAGAGTGTTATGGAACCTTGAGCTCCAGAGCTTGTGGTGACGAAGACGTTGGCCCCTTCAATTTTGTTGACGGTGCAGAGCATTGTGTCTCCTTCCTGATATGTGTGTTTATCGGTCATCTTTGATCCTCCGGATGTTTTTTACTTCGGCCTTGATTCTTGTTTTTCCGCCGGTTGGTTTGCTGAGGAGTTTGTTGCATTTGTTGCATTTTGTATGTGTTGATGCTTTGCTGTAGACTTCTTGGTGGTGGTTGCAGCGAGGGCATCTGATGAGGAGGTAAGTGGTTTGTGGCATGGTTATGGTTATGGGTGGGCGGTTATAAGGGTTTTGGTCACTCATGGAAATGTTTATAAATGGCCGTGTTTGTTGTTTTTTAGTTCAAGATGAAATTTAAAGAATTACAACCTAGGTTGAGTGAACATCTGAATGTATTGGGAGCCTCTCTTCCTTTTCTTGGTGGCACTTGTGAGTCTGATGTTGTTCGTAGGTATGAGGAAGGGCTTTCCAGATTTCATGAGGCTATGAATTCGACGTTTGATAGAGGCCAGTATCGTCGTGATCCCGACGCTTTCATTGAGCAAGATGTTCCTGATGGCATTGTTGAGTTATTTGAATCCCTTGATTTATTATATGGGGAGGCTCGGGAGGCACTCTCTCAGGATTTTGGTGCTTGTGGGGTGAAGTTGTTTACAAAAGAAGGCGATTATGTCATAAATTAATTTTTTAGGCTTTCACAACCTCAATCTCCAGCTGTCGCTGGAGTTGTTCAATGAAAACATCTTCATGGTTTTTGTCGATCATGCAGCCGGCTGCGTTGGGATGGCCGCCGACTTCGCCTCCGAGGGGGACGACGATGTTGTGGAGGACTTCTCGGACGTTTCGGCCTTTCTTGCCGGCTAGTCTTGCAGAGACTTTTATTTTGTCTTCATTGTAGGCCATGCCGATGATAATGGTTCCTTCTTCGTAGGCGGGGCTGTGGCTGAGGATGGATGCTACCGTGCCGATGATCGTGTCTTTGATGTGGTCTCTGCCGTGGATGATGGTGTATCTGTTGCCGGTGATGTTTTCTTGGTTTTCAGCGTGTCTGAGTGCGGCGACTAGGCTTTGTTTGTAGTCGATGTAGATCTTCTCTGCTTGTTGTTTTGCTTGTGGACTTCCGAGGCAATATCCCAGAGCTATTTCCGAGTGGCCCATTCTGCTGCAGGCGTTGATGAGTGCTGAGACTTCTCGGGCGTCTTCTAGCTGGTTGAAGAGATTGACGAGGAAGAGGTTTCCGATGTATTCTGATAAGTCGCTTTTTCCGGCACATTTCAGTGCGATTGCTGTGATGAGCTTTTGCATTTCGTCATCGTTGAGGTCTTGGAGTGATTTGAATTTTCCGTTTTCCTTTTGGATGTTTGCTTCTCTGAGGAGATCGATGACGCCTTTGTATTCTCCGGTCACTCCAGGGATGTAAGGGTTGGAACAATATTGTAGTGTTCTATCTAGCGGTCTTGTGGAGGGATAGAGTAATAAGCCACGCTTGATGGTGACTTGGGCATCGTCTAGGATTTCTTGGTAGGTTTTGTGAATGTCTTTTTCTAGTAAGTCTCCAACCATGCCTATGACTGCGAGATGGGCAAGGTCTTTGTTGTTTTTGGAGATGGTCTTGGCGAAGAGATAGCAGACGCCTGCTCCTGAGAGCATGTCGTGGTTTTGGATGTGTGGGTTGATCATCGTTACGTTTTTTGGGATTTCTTGGTCTTCCGGGATTTCGTGGTGATCTAATATGAAGATGTCGTTTGGTTTTTTTGCGAGCTCTGCTAATGAACCGGAGGCGAGGTCGGTGAAGAGGAGGATGTGATCTTCGGGAAGGGCAGCGATGGTTTCGGGATCGAGGTTCTTCACAATTTTGAGAGAAAATATTTTTTTCCAGCGTTGCAGAGCTTTGGCGGTGACTGCTGCTGATGTGATACCGTCGGTGTCGAAGTGGCTGATGACTTTGATTGGTTTAGTTTTAGCGAGTTCTTCGATACGTTTGATGGCTTGTTTTAATGCTTCCCTCATAGATCCTCTTTTCTAGGGTTTGGGTAGGGTGAGGGGGTTTTTATTCTTTTAGGCTAACTTTTTTGCTGCCCAGAGTTGTCTGGTTAGGGCTCGTTGAGCTGGATAATCATGTTTATTCTTTTCAAGATGTGCTTTGATTTTTTCAAGATGGTCTTTAGTCATGTCTGCTTGTGTTTTGTGTTCGATGTTATTCTCTTTCAGAACTTGGGTGATCTTCTTTCCGGTCACGGCTTTGACATCAGGGACTCCTTCTTGGTCTCTGAGGGCGAGGCCGATCTGTGCTGCGGACGAACCAGATTTTGCTAGGGCTATGATTTTCTTTTCTATGGTTGCTGCTGATTTTGTTGCCATGGTTGGTTGTTGTTTGGGAGGTTCTTAAAGGTTATGGTAATGTTTAAATAGGGTTTTTTCATGGGATGGATAGCTTAGATCCCATGGCTTACTGGTCGTGCGTGGGGGAGTCTTATTTTGTGACCTTACTAGCAAGATGAAACCAACAAGATGGAAACATCTTGAGGTTCCATAAACCAGGAACAGGAGAAAGTTTATGAAACTACCCAAAGAAACCAAACGGTATTGTCCGACGTGCAAGAAGCACACGAAGCATGCAGTGGATACTGCGAAGCAGAAGAGTCGTTCTTCGGCTCGTTCGCAGTCTAGGGGTTCTATTCCTCGTGCTAAGGCCAGGGGTTTGAGATCTGGGACAGGTAATAAAGGTAGGTGGGGAAGTAAGCCCGCTATTAAGTCTTGGAAGCGGAAGACGAAGGTTACTAGAAGGGTGGGGATTTTGTATCGGTGCTCTGAGTGTAAGAAGGCTCATGGGACGAAGAAGGCGATTCGGTCTTCGAGGATTGAGGTAGGGGAGAAGGTGGCTAAATGAACTTCAACATTCCAAGATATCAAGAGAATGTTGAAGACACTGAGGAAGCTTTGCTTCCTCAAGCATTTAAACTCCTGAATCAAATTATTTGGGAGGGAGTTTAAATATGGTTGAACAAAAACAAACTAAGGCAAAGCGGAAAGGTGTGAAGAAGCGGTTTTACGCAGTGGAGACGCCGCTGGTTTCTACGCCTGTCGAGTTGTATTTGACGGCGCCGGAAGATGCTGAGGGGAAGACTGTGTCGTTGGATTTGAGTAGGAGTTTACGGGGGAAGAGCGCAGTTATGAATTTGCGTGTTTTAGTTGAAGGGGGGAAGTTACGGGCGACGCCATTGAGTTTCAAGCTTGCGGGGGCCTATATTATTCGAGTGATGCGGAAAGGGAGCGACTATATTGAGGATTCATTTGAAGCTTCAGGAAAAGATGGCAAGGTGTTGGTGAAGCCTTTTCTGTTGACTCGCCGGAAAGTTTCTAGGGCTATTAGGGCCGCATTGAGGACAGAGGCTCGGAAGTTGTTGGAAGGCTGGGTGCGGGGAAACGGGAACGATGAGTTGTTTAGTGATCTGATTGCGGGGAAGGCGCAGAAGGAATTGTCTTCGAAGTTGCGGAAGATTTATCCTTTGGCTGTTGCTGAGGTGAGATGGTTGGAGGTCTTGGGCGGCGATGGTAAAGCTGAGCCGGAGGCTCAGTTATCTGGTGAGAGTCAAGGTTCGGAGAAGGCTGATGAGAAGAAGGAAGTTGTCAAAAAGAAGAGTTCTGAAGAAGAAGATGTGTCTGAGGATGCGGTCAAAAAAGCCGCATAACTTTTCTATGGATTTTTTATGTGTTGATCAAGAGAATGTAAATTATACTTTTCCTACGTATTATGCTGCTTCTCTTGGTGATAAGAAGGCGCTTCTTTCGGTGAACCATCATGGTTCTGTTGTTCGTGTTGCGGGCTCACCATTTAGGATCGACGATCTTCAAAATGATGTTTGGAGGGTTTCTTTGAACGGAGATTCTTTTCTTGTAGAGCCTTATACTTTTACCAGGTCTGTTTCAGAAGAGCGTAAACATTTTTGGGGTTTACGTTCAGATGATGAGGGATTGCAACGACTGTGTGGGGATGAGATTTTTGATTATGCCTCTCAGTTTTTCTCTCAGGGGAATTTTCATGGCGATGTTTCTGTTATCTCAAATGAAACTGTGGATTCTCGTTTTAGAAGTCTTGAAAGGCCTAAGGATCTTTCGGGAACTACCATCTTGGCACCCAATTCTTATCTTCTCGGGTTTAGACCCTCTCGGGCAACTTCTCCAAAATCTTCCTAGGAATAAGGTTTAAAACCGGTTAAATCATGTTATCTTTGACCTGTTGTTGCTGCGGGCTTCTCGCTACGCTGTGAATCTCCTCGCTGCCACAGGCAAAGAAGCCCCGTAGTGTAGTGGTCAAGCATTCAGGCTTTTGGGGCCTGAGACCCCGGTTCGAATCCGGGCGGGGCTATTTTGTGTGCCCGGATTCTTAGTGCTCAACGAAGCGAGTTCGTTGGCAGCTTCAACATAGAGATGTTGAACCAATTCGGGCGGGGCTATCTTCATAAATCTTAAGTAGTCATTGTTCGTTCCGAGGTGATTATGAAAGATACCTATTTCATTGAAGAATATAAAACAGAGGTTCCTGGAGAATTAGATAAATGGAGGGTTGCATTTCCTCCTAAAATAGTTGAGCTTTTTGTTGAAGAGTATAGTGGGAAAGGGGATGTTGTTTTTGATCCGTTTGCGGGTTTTGGAACAACTGTTAGCGTTGCTAAGAAGATGGGTCGTGAGAGTTTTGGTTGTGAGATTGATCAGGCTAAGATATGTTTTGCTAAAGAAAAGTTAGATGTTGAGCTAATCGGAAAGAGCGTATTTGATCTAGACCATTCTGAGTATCCTAAAATAGACTTGTGTTTATTTTCTCCCCCTTATTGGGGGCCTGCCCTAGGGGCTAAAACTTACCATGGTTATTTGAATAAGTTGGAAAAGTTGAGTAAGAAAATTGAGACTAGAATGAATGAGGGGGCACATCTTATTGTCTTTGTCCAGAATTATAAGTTTGATAGAAAAGGCCTGTTAACTTTGGCATGGGATCTTGGTAATGTCCTTAAGAATCACTTTTATTTTGAACAGGATTTCATCTGGTGTGTTGATAGAACTAAATCTAAAAGAGATATGAAACATGAGGCTGCAGATCATCATTATTGTTTGGTATTTAGGAAAAAATAGGTTAGTCGATTAGAGGAATCTTTGAATTTGGTTCAGTATGCCTGTTTGTATCTTCCACGCTTCTCGACTTGTTCCAATCTTTTGAGGATTTCTTCTGCATTGTTTGCTTCTTTCGTGTAGGCTTTTAGAAGAGCAGCGAAGAGTTCTTCTGAGTAGATTGTGTGTTTGGCTTCGAGGGCTTGTTTTATTAAATGCAAGTCGACGGCTTTGTGTTCTGCGTGTTTATGGATGAAGGCGAGGCCGAAGTCGATGAAGAAAAGCTTTTGAGGGGAAATTTCCCGAGCCTTCGGCTCAGTTATCTCTGAGCGAGCTTCGCTCGCTGAATGAATATCTGAAGAGGCACGTGAGGTTGAGCTGGTTGTTTGGTTATTATCTATTCTTTCTTGGTGATCCTCTGAGAGGATCATATTTGAAGTGGTGAGGTCGCCGTGGATGATGTCTGCGTTGTGGAGTTTTGCTATTTGAGTTCCGATAGTTTTGGCTATTTTGTTTTTGTTTTCTAGAGTGTCGAGGTGTTCGGAGAGTCTGAGGCCTGGGATGTGTTGCATTTCTATTGAGTTTGTGTTGTTTGTCTTGAGGATTTTTGGGACTGGGATGATTTCTGCTGCTTTGGTGAGGAGTTTGGATTCTGATTTGGTTCTTTGTCTTCTGATTTTTTGGTCGAGTTCTGGGAGGCGGTATGATTTTTCTGTTCGGAGTTTTATGACTTTGTCTTGGTCTTGGGTGATGATTGCTTCTGCTCCTTGTGCGAGAATCTTTGGTTTCATATGCGCATTTTCTTGCCGAACTTCTTCGCAAGTTTCATCATTGTTTTCTGATCTAGTTGGCCTGATGCGAGTTGGGATTGGTTTTTGACGAGGTCTTGCATCATACTGAATTGTTTCAGGAGGGCACGGATGTCTGTCGTGGTTGTTCCTGAGCCTTTGGCTATTCTCTGAATACGGGAAGTTTGTTTTTCTAGGAGTTCTGGGTTGTCTTTTTCTTCTTGTGTCATGGAGGAGATGGCATGTTTCCAGCGTTTGGTTTTTTCTTGCTGTTGTTCGAGTTGTCCTTCGGGCATTTTTTCTTTTGCTGCTCCGAGGCCCGGGACGAGCTCCATGAGTTTGTCGAAGGAGCCGATTTCCCCGAGGGAGTCAAGTTGCTGGCTGAAGTCGTCTAGCGTCATTTTTCCTTCTGCTAGTCTTTCCTGCTGGGCTTCAAGTTGTTCGGGGTCGATGGCTGATCGGACTTTTTCCATTAACGCAGCAAGGTCTCCCATGCCGAGCATTCGGGAGAGGAAGGCTTCGGGGTTGAAGGTTTCTAGGTCTGCGGGTTTTTCGCCTGTTCCGATGAAGATGACTGGGACTTTTGCTTCGGCGCATGCGGTGAGGGCGCCGCCGGCTTTTGCAGTGCTATCCATACGTGTTATGATGACGCCTGAGAGATCGAGGGCTTCGTGGAATGTTTGGGCTTGTTGTTTCGCTGTCTGTCCTATGTCTGCCGGCATCACAAGGATGGTTTCTGTCGGTTTCACTGTTTTGTCGATGGTGCTGATTTCTTTTACTAGGTCGTCATCGAGGGCGTCTCGGCCTGCGGTGTCGATGAGGATGAGGTTGTATTTTTTTAGATCTGGTTTGAAAGACTCGTAGATTTTCTTTGGGTTTTTTTCTTTGGGGTTGATAAAACAAGGAACGTTGAGTTTTTCGCAGTTTTGTTTGAGCTGTTCGGCTGCGGCGGGTCTGTGGACGTCCAGGCCGATGGCTGCTACGGAGTGGCCCCGTTTTTGGTAGTATGCTGCTAGCTTTGCTATTGTGGTGGTTTTACCGGCTCCGTAGAGTCCTACTAGGAGTATACGATTCTGTGTTTTCTTTAATTTGATTTCTTTGGCTTTTCCCAAGATGTTGGTGAGTTCATCGTGCAGGAGTTTGATCAGGTGTTCTTTTTTTTCGATGCCTTTTATTCTTTCGTCTAATGCAGAGGCTTTGATCTTTTGTGTTATTTGTAAGACGAGTTGGACGTTGACGTCTGCTTCTATGAGTGCTCGTTGTAGATCTCTTACTAGGGCGTCGACTTGTTTTTTGTCGAGGAAGACGGCGTTAGCTATCTTGTCTGTGGTTTTCTTGAGTGCTGAGGATAGTTTCTCTAGCATGTCTACAACCTCCAGCGGGTTCTAGGGGTTCCAGCAACCATAAGATAGTGAAGGTTGTAGGGGTATTATAAAGTTTGGCTTTGCCAAACCTTAACTCATTCAACTCTCGGAAGAGTTGAAGATTATAAAGTTTGGGATTTAGAATTGAGTGTATGATGGAACTGGAAGTCCGATCTTTGTGGAGAGTGAGAGGCGGCGTGATTGTGTCATGCAATCGTCTGTTTTGTTCTTTATTTCCCTCGCTTGGTCTCTTGCTTGTTCGTCGCTCTCTGCTTCGAAGGTGCGTCTCTTTATCCAGTATCCGGTTTCATCTTTTACCGCCCAGATCGCTTCATATGTTACCATGTTTCTTCTTTCGGGTCTCTTCTTTTTAAGAATTTGTGTTGTTTAGTCTAATCCCAGATGTTTTAACACATCTTTCTTTTTGAAAGGTGTGAGGTCGGAGTATGTTTGGCCGGTGCCGAGGAAATAGATCGGGGCGTGGGTGATGTGGGAGACGGAGAGGATCGTGCCGGCTTTGTCGTCGACGTCTGCTTTCGTGAGGATGACGCCGTCGATGTCGATAGCTTCTTTGAACATTCTGGCTTGTTCGGTGGCGTCGTTTCCTGTTATGCTTTCTCCGACGAAGAGTTTTAGATCAGGGGATCCGACACGGATGATCTTTTCCATTTCTTTCATGAGGTTTGCTTTGGTATACATTCTTCCTGCGGTATCTGCTAGGACGACTTGGATCTGGTTCTTTTTGGCATATTCTTTTGCTTCGAAGACGACGGCTGCAGGGTCGGAGCCGTATTGGTGTTTTATTATAGGGACTTTCAGTTTTTTGGCGTGGGTTTCTAGTTGTTCTATAGATGCTGCTCGGAAGGTGTCTGCTGCTGCTAAGACGCAGGATATGTTTTGTTTTTTGAGGTGTTCTGCTAGTTTTGCTAAGGAGGTTGTTTTTCCTGCTCCGTTGATGCCGAATGCTATTATTGTATAGGGGCCTGTTTTCTTTTTACTGATCGCAGCTTTGAGGTCTGGGGGTTCTTGGAGGAGGTCGAGGATGGATGTTTTGAGGGAATCGATAACTGTTTTTTGTATGTTATCTTTTTTGACTTCGATTCCTGTGAGGTCGCCTGACAGGGTTTTGTGGATGGCGTCGACGGCTTCGAGGGCGACGTTGTGTTCTAATAGGATTAATTCGAGTTCCATGAATATTTCGTCTACTTGGTCTTTTTCTAGGGTTTTGGTGGTGAAGGATTTTGTTAGTTTGGAGAAGAAAGAGGTTTCTGAATCATCCTTCGCCTGCGGCTCAGTTATCGCAGTTGCGCTCTGAGGAGCGCTCTCGGAAATTTGCTCGCTCTGCTCTGGTTCCGCTCTGCCGCCATGAGTTGGTAATGGGGAACTGTCGTCGGTGGGTTCGACTTCATTAAGTTTTTGAGAGGTTGATGAAGTCTCTTGTTTCTCTAATTCTGCTTCTTTTTCTTTTATGGCTTCGATGTCTGGCTCTTCTTTTAGAGTGCCTAGGTTGAACTTGGTTGGGGTTTTGAGTTCCTTTGGCTTTTTGGCTTTGCTTTTTGGCTTGGCTTTGGCTGCCGCTGCTTTTTTCTTTGGCTTTTCTTTTTTCTCTGCAAGGCCGAGGAAGGAGGAGAGCTTTTTCTTGAGGGATCCGAACATGATTGTTGCAGTGTGGAAGTGTTTATATATTTGCGGTTCTTGTCTTGCGACATGGAGAGATTTTTAATCCCTTATTCTCGCAATAAGAGGTATTGCTTCGAATGAAAGGGGTTTTAGTTATTCTTGATGGGATTGGCGACGGGCCGTGCCCGACTTTGGGGGGGAAGACGCCGCTTGAGGCAGCGAAGACGCCGCACTTGGATGCGTTGGCTCGGCGGGGGAAGATGGATTATTGTTGGACGGTGAAGAAAGGGTTTGTGCCAGAGTCGCATCAGGGAATTATGTCTCTTCTGGGATATGATTTGGTTGATGAGGATAGGGGGACTCTAGAAGCGTTAGGGCTTGGTGTGAAATTGAATCCAGGAGATTTGGCCTTGAGATGTAATTTTGCTACTGTTGAGGATTTGGCCAGCAGGAGGGTTTTGGATCGGCGAGCGGGGAGGACTTTGACGACTAATGAGGCAAGGGAATTGTCGAAGGCAATTAATAAGGAGGTGAAACTCGGATATCCTTTTGAGTTTGTTCCAGGGGTGCAGCATCGAGGGGTTTTAGTTATTCGGGGAGGATTCTCAGCTAATATTACAGAGGTCGATGTTGATCCAAAGGGGAGGTTTACGTGGGTGCAGGCGCAGGACGATGAAGAGGACACAGCTTTGGCTGCTGAGTTGGTGAATCGGTTTTTGCGGGAGAGTCATAAGGTGTTGGAAGATCATCCAGTGAATATGGATCGAGTTCGGAAGGGGTTGTTTTCGGCGAATTTTGTGTTGTGTCGAGGTGCGGGAAATCAGGTGCCTCGGTTGAAAAAAGTGAAAGGGAAGTGGATGGGTCTATCTTATATGCCGTTGGAAACCGGGATCGAGAAAGTGAGTGGGATGGATTTGTATACGTTTCGGTATCCGAAGATGAAGAATCTGGATGTGTATCGGAATTTGTATGATGGGTTGTCGAAGGCTCTTACTCAGTCGGTGAGGATGATGCGGTGGTATTGGAAGAAACAGGATTATTTTTTGGTGTATCTCAAGGAGACGGATGTGCCTGGGCATGATAATAAGCCGTTGGACAAGGTCGCTATGTTGGAACGGATTGATAAAGGGCTGTTCTCGTATTTGGAGAAATGGGCTCGGAAGTTCGGGATTCGGATTGTTGTTACGGCTGATCATTCGACGCCGTGTTCTCAGAAAGGTCATTCTGCTGATCCTGTTCCTGTTCTGACTTCACCGTGGGGAGGGGCTTGGGCCGATGTTGAAGAGAAGGCGAGGCGGTTTACGGAGCAGGAAGGGTTGAAGGGGCGTGGGTTGTTGGGGAAACAGGTTCTGCCTGAAAGATTATTCTCTTAATCATCGTGCTGCGAGCACATATTGGTTGTTGCGCCACAACGCTCTGCGTTCGCTGTGGCGCTTTGAGTCGCTAAATCTTTATATATCCTTGACTAAGTTCTTTGATATGTTGACGTATCAGGATCTGTATGAGTTTGTGCGGAAAGAGAAGTTTGGTGAGACGTTGCAGCCATTGCCGAAGAAGTTTGTGGAGCAAGTGAGTTCGTATTTGAAGGAGAAGCGGGCTGAGAGTTCTCAGGAAGGAGATCTTTTTTTGGATTCGGTAGGGGAGGCGAAGAAGCAGTTGGAGAATGCGATTGCGTTGTTTAAGGAGTTGATGTTGCGACGGAAGAAGAAGATTTTGCATTTGGTTTTTGTTGCTGCAGAGACTGGGATTATGAAGCGAGACTATGAGCAGATGTTGGAGTTTGAGAAGGAGATGTTTGATGGGTTGGTGAAGGCTGTTGAGAAAGGGGATAAGGTGATGCAGGATCGGTTGCAGGGGAAGGGTAAGGACGATGTTTCGAAGGGTTCCGGGTTGAAGATGATTTTGTTTGAGCAAGAGGCTGAGGAGTTTGTCGATGCTGAGGGAAAGAGTGTGGGGCCGTTTGCTGCTGGGGAATTGGCTAATCTTGAAGGAGGAGTTGCGGCTGTTTTGGTGGAGGGGGGGAAGGCGAGTTTTGTTGATGCTGAGGGTTAGCCTGTTGCTTTGAGCGCTTTGAGGGTGTCTGCAATGGCGGCTTTCATTTCTTGGTCGGTGAGGGTCAGGAGGTCAATGGTTCTGAATTGTTTTGGAGCGTTTGGCCAGGTTCTTCCTCCGACTAGGCCCCTGTGCTCTTTGAGCACAGACACCATTGCTGATGCATCCCTCGGGGTGTTGGATATGAATTGGGCTTGGTTATATGGCTGACCTCCTTCGTCGTATCTGGTTATTATTTCAAGGAAGTGTCCAGCCTCATTCATTGTGTTGTAGGTATGAGCGAAATCCCTCTTACCTCTTGCTCGGCTTGCGTCTTTCGTATATCCCCATGGATTGACTAGATCTCTCCACATATTTCTTCTGTCATTTTTTATCATTAGGGGCAAGTTTGGTTTTATTTCATAGATGTTGCTTCTTTCATCTATGAGAAACTGGAATGGGAGATCTTCTTGTCTTTCTATGGAAATCTGCGTGTGCCCGTTTTTCTTTTCTGCGCTTATACCTGTGATTTGGTTAAATTCTATCTCCGTTCTTCCTTTTTTGAAACTTATTGTGTGTTCGGTGGGCCCTCTGAGTGTGATGGGGGTTTCGTTTTCCCTCAGTCCCTTGAGCCGTGATTCCCCTTCTATGTAGACTGTCCTTCCATTTCCTAGGTTGTCTTGTCCAGGGAGTGCTGAGACTGCTGAGTATGTTTCATGAGGGCTTTTTACTTTTCTTGCTACTCCCATTAGTGTGGGGTCTAGACCGAGGAGTTCTATGAGGGGTTTTGGATTGACTTCGTTGCTGTTCGGTTTTCTGTGGAGATTGAGCATGGTTTCTTTTGGTGGTGTATTTATTTAAATGTTTGTTGATAAATCCAGGAACCACAAGTCCCGTGGACTTGAAGAGACCTTTGGTCTCTAAGCCTCCAGCAGGATTCGAACCCACGACCCTCTGTTTACAAAACAGATGCTCTGCCACTGAGCTATGGAGGCTTGTGGAAGTAAATAAGGAAAGGGTTTTAAACGTTCTTATTCCTCTTATTTTCGAGTCGGAGTTCTCTCCGATTCTCTCTTGCTGCGGGCTGCTCGCCTGTGGCTGCGCAGCTCCTCGCTGCGGAGAACGGAGAGGCCCTGTGGTCTAGTGGTAAAACGTGCCCTTGACTAGTTCAAGTTCCTTGAACTTCCCGAGAACCCTTGGGATGTCAAGAATCAAAGATTCTTGATCACTTCCAAAGACGGAATGTCTTTGGAGTCTCGAAATGGGCGAGTCCGCAGTTCGATTCTGCGCAGGGCCATGAAGCACACACAAGGACACAAGTCCTTGGTGACTGCAACACTTTCGTGATTGCAGCGAATCTCGACACTTGTTGAGACTCCTGTTTTCTCCGATCCACTATTGCTGTGGACATCCTCACTTCGTTGTGGTGTTCCTCGCATCTGTGGACTGAGATGCCCCGGGCCATTAACTTCTTTTATGTCCCACTGAGGCCCTCGCTCGCTTTGAGTTCACTACGGGCTGCGTTGGGAGCGAAGCGAACTGGGATAGCGAGGTTAGGGATCGGGTTTATTTTCTCCTTTGGAGTTTACTTAGTAAGTTAGTTACTAAGTAACTAAGGAAGTTTTATAAACTCTGTTTACGGCTGAGGGGACAGAAGAGATGAAGAAATACTTATTGCTAATCGAAGATGAGAAGGTGTGGGAGCAGTTTAAGGAGTCGAAGAAGCAGGATTTGAATACGGAAATTTTGCAGTTGATTCGTGAGAGAGTTAGAAAAGGAGGTAAATCATGATGGAATATTCCTGCTTGCAGAGTGGCCGCAGAGATTTGTCGAGAAGAGGACAGGTAACTATTTTTGTCTTGGTGGCTTTGGTGATTGTGGCAGGTGTTGTGGTGCTGTTCTTGGTGACAGATAAGTTGAGTGTTGATGAGGTTCCTGGAGAGTTTGCTGAGGTGTATGCGTATTATGAATCTTGTATTGCTGAGCAGACAGGGTTGGCTTTGAAGGTTGCTGGTGTTCAGGGAGGGAGGATTGATACGGGTGCGTATGAGCCTGGAAGTTCCTTTGCGCCGTTTGGCAATCAATTGGATTTCTTGGGTGTGGGTGTTCCTTATTGGTTTACTGTGTCTGGAAATGGGGTGGTGAAGGAAAATGTTCCGACGTTATCTAAAGTTGAACAGGAAGTGGGGGAGGCTCTCCTTTCTGGTCTTGCTCACTGTGACTTTTCGAGGTTTGCGGCTCAAGGATTTGTGGTAGAGGTGGGAAGTTCCACGGCAAAGGTCTCTATTCAGCCGCAGCATGTTGGTGTTGAGGTGCGGTCAGATATGCGGGTGGCTCGGGAGGGCGCTTCTGCTAGAAGGACTGATCATGAAGTTGAGGTGCAGAGTTCCTTGGGTGCGTTGTATACGGTTGCGAGAGAGGTGTATGGGAAGCAGTTGGAACAAGCGTTTTTGGAAGAGTATGCGATCGATGTCTTGCGGTTGTATGCACCGGTTGATGGGGTGAAGATTCAGTGTGCTCCGGAGATTTGGGAGTCGCAGGAAGTTGTTGATGAGTTGCTTTCTGGGCTGGAGGCGAATGTGCGGGCTCTGAAGGTGAAAGGGGATTGGTATGATGTGCAGGACAAGGAAGATGAGTATTTCGTTCTTGATTATGAGAGCGATGTTCCGGTGCGGTTCTTGACGAGTAAGACTTGGCCGAGTAAGGTGGAAATTGTGGGGGACAGGGTTGATGAGTTTTCCATGGTCGCCGAGCCGTTGGGTGCTGAGCAGGGGCTTGGGGCGTTCGGATTCTGTTATGTGCCGTATCATTTTGTGTATGATTTGCTCTTCCCCGTGCTTATTCAAGTTGGGGAGGGGGAGGAGTTGTTCCAGTTCCCTGTGGTGGTGGTGATTGATAACAATGTTGCGAGGAACTCTTTGTTCAGCGAAACGGTGGATGTGGATTATCTTGGGAGGGAGCAGCCAGACGTGTGCGGCTTTAGAACGCAAGATGTTGAAGTGCATTTGTTTGATACTCAGCTGCAGAGTGTGGATGGAGATGTTGGGTTTGTTTGCTTTGATCAGGTGTGTGATCTTGGTTCTACCTCTGGAGGGGTTCTTCGGGCGAAGGCTCCTGCGTGTGTGAACGGCCAATTAAGGGTTCGGGCTGAGGGGTATGTTGATCAGACGCAAGCGTTCTCGAGTAATCGGGAGCAGTTTGCAGAGTTTATCCTGGATCGAGAGCATGAGGTTTCTCTTGAGGTGTTGGTTAGTGGTTCTCCTGTTGAGGGTGATGTGTTAGTCTCTTTTGTGGAGTTGGATCTTGAAGGGGAGGCGAAAGTTCAGGGTAGGACGGTGAGTGCAGTGTTGCCAGAGGTTTCACAGATCAAACTGTCTGAAGGATTCTATCGGGTGAGCGTTCAGGCGTATGGGGGTTCTGAAGTTCGGTTGCCGAAGTCGAGCAAGACGCAGTGTCAGGAGGTTGCTCGGTCGGGTCTCTTTGGGTTCTTTGGTGGGACGAAGGAGGAGTGTTTCACGATGGAGATTCCTGAGATGGTGATCGATCGGGCGTTGCGAGGAGGAGGTGAGAGTGAGGTGTTTGTGTTTGCTGATGATCTTGCTACTGGCCGGTTGGTGTTGCGTGTGGATGCGTTGCCTTTGCCTACTTCGCTTGATCAGTTGCAAGAGAATTACGAAGCGTTCTCGCTTTTGGGGGTGGATTTAGGTGAAATCTAGGCTTCTTTTTGTAGTGCTGTTTGCGGTGTTGTTGCTTGTTCCAGGAGTTTTTGCGGCGAGTTCGTTTTCGAGTAGGAGTGGTAGTGCGACGTTTACGAAGCACGCTTCTTATTCTACTTATTATACGCCTGAGCAGGTGAAGACGTATTGGCCTGTGTTGGGCGAGGGTCAGACGTGTGAGGCTCGTCAGGATTTGTTGTTGCAGGTTGCTCCTGCTGGTTGCGAACCAAGTGTTGTTCGGAGCGACTTGTTGGCTGAGCAGAATGTGCCGGTGTTTTGTCAGGTTGATGCATTACAGATTAATCCTTTGATACAGATTAAGCAGATTAAGAACATTCGGTTTACTGGTGATTATCCTGAGGAGGTGGTGGGTGTTGGTTTCCATCCTGCTCGGGCAGCCTTGCGGACGAGAGATACTTTGTTGGGTGATCCGATTGTGAACAATGTGGGGTATGTGACTGTTGTTCTCAAGCAGCAGGAGCTGGAAGATAAGTTGCCGGATCTGGTGAAGTTGAACTTGAGTGCGCAGATTGAGTATGATGCTGGCGGGGCTTTAGGGATTGGGCGTGCGGAGTTTGTGCTGGATGCGATGACCGATGAGGATTGGGAAGAGCGGAAGGAAGAGAATAGTTTTTGGCAAGGGAGGTATTTTGTGCGGTTGGATCAGGTTAGTGCAGCGAAGGCCACGGTTTCGGTCTATCGAGGGGATCAGCGAGTGATGACTCGGACGGTGAAGTTGGGCGAGACGAGCGATGAGATTTTTGTTCCAGGGTTTCAGTGTCGGGCAGGGCTGCAGATTGCTTATGACAAATTTGAAGCAGCTCAAGATGCTGCGGTGATCGAGATCCAGGATGGGTTGGGAGACGGGGTTGATCGGGTGACTGTTTTTAGGGGGAGTAAATTTTTGGATGAAGGGTGTCGGGTGTTGGATGTGAATATTAATGAGAAGAGCGTTGCAGGGATTACTGCAGGGAGTGTGCAGGTGCAGTGTGGGAGTGAGCGGGGGACTTTGGTTTTAGCTGGGAAGGAGAATAGGTATGTTTTGGGTGAAGCGGATGGTGGGATTTACAAGGTGTTATTCCGAGGGGCTGGAAGTGAAGAGGAGAGGGAGACAGGGATATTTTTAGATACTGGTGTCGATGGAGGTGTTTTTTCTAGAGTTATTGATACGACATTTCTTTCTTTCCAAGTGGGCACCGTAATTGATGAGAAGATTGTTTTGTCGGAGGAGGCCAGATTAGTATTTTCAGGGAAGGGTGCCGATGCTGCTTCTGATTCTGCAGTAAAAAAAAGAGTTGTTGAAATAGGTAAGCTGAAATTTGCTAAGGGCGTGAAGGAGGCCGCTTTGGCTCTTGATGACACTCCTGTGAAGAATTTGGAGCCCTGGGCAGATGAGTTTGGGTTGGTTGATGCACCTTTGGGTGGGGATGATGAAGTAGCTTTTGTGAATGCTATCGAGACGTATGAGGGTGTTGCTCGGGAGTATCCCTTGGAGTTGTCTCGTGGTGATGTTGAGGCGGCGAGGTATGGGGAACAGGCGTTGGTGCAGGCTCTTGATTTGGTTAAGCGTGTTGAGGCTTCTGGCGTGAAGAAGGAGCAGACGAAGGAGCGGTTGTTGCATTTGTATTTGGAGAAGTATCCGGAGGGTGCGCTTGCTGATGCGTATCGGGAGGCGTTGAGGACTTTGCCGTTGTTGGATCGGTCTGATTCGAGTGTGGCTGTTGAGGTGAATAACCGTGTCAGAGTATTGCGTCTTGTTGGTTTGCATAAGCCCGATGTTCAGCCTAGTGCCAAGTTTAGTATTCAGTCTGGGGGTGCGGTGAAGACTGTGAGTGTGGATTTGTTTGTGAGGGAAGCAGGGACAGAAGAGGATAAGGTTGGGAATGTGGGGCTTTCTACAGTGCATAGTATCCGTCTTGATCGTATTACTGGGACTGACAGAGTTTCTGCTACGGTGACATGTCGGGTTGCAGGGAAGGACGGAAGTGGTGCAGGGCTGAAAGCTGAGAGCTATACTTTCCGGTTGGGTGATGTGGCCTTGGATGTTTGTGTGGGGACTGCGAAGATAAAGTTGACTGATGTTCTGGCTGAGCAGGTTGCTCGGATTAGATTGTTGCCTGTTATTAAAGGTCCAAAGACACAGACCGATTTGACTGTCGGCATTGGCATTGAGAAGAGAGCCATCAAATTGAGTCCTGAGAAGACTGCCGAGATGATCCAGAATTTGGATGAGGAGATTGAGAGATGGGGGAAGATTAATCAACAGCTAGGGAATGTCGTGAAAGGATTGCAAGGGGCTTGTTTTGCGACGTCTGCTGTGTTGACGGTGAAGAATTTCTTGGGAGGTGCTAGTGGGAAGGCGCTTGCTCGAAAGCAAGTGATGAATGGGCCGGGGGGATGGAAGGAGAAGTGTAAAGAGGCGATTGAGACTAAGAGGGTTCTTGACAGTAAGACTGGTCATTATCGGAGTCCGACAGAGTGTTTTAATCGTAATAAGGATGCTATTACTCAGGAAGTGGAGTTGAGGACGAAGACGATTCAGGATGTGAATGATGTTGTTGATGATGTGGAATCTGAGGGAGATATTCGAGTTGGTAGCTTGGTGTCCGGGTATAGTGTTGATCAGGTGCAGGCTCGGCAGGCGTATCTTGCTGAACTCAAAAGAGATCCGAAGTTTGCCGAAGATCCTTTCTTGGATGGTCTTGAAGAGGGAGACAGTGTTCCTTATACGTATACTGATTTGCGAGAGTGGCATTATAACAAGTTGTTGGCTGAGAAGGAGGGTTCTGGGAAGGAGCGGGCTGAGAAGGTGTTGGAATCGATTGGTAAGCGGGTTGATCAGAACAGAAGGGATTTGGCTGCGGCGGAATCGGTTGATCCTCGTTTCTTTGGGAGCAGTTCGTTTGTTCTTGGAGGAGAGAAGTCATCCGTGGCTCGGGCTCGAGTTATCCCGATTGTTAGGGATAGGTTGGGTGGGAAATTAAGTGATAGAGGGGTGTTGGAGCCTAAGGTTGGTAGGAAGCTGGTTGATTATGAAGGAGAGGAGGCTTCGGCTATGGTGGTGCGGGTGCGTGAAAAAGTGGGTGATGAGGAGAAGTTGGTGTCGTATGTAGTTACGGGAGACATGAAGGGCTCGAGTTTGGTTCCTCGT
>NYZR01000022.1 GCA_002687255.1 Candidatus Pacearchaeota archaeon
ATTTCCCGGCAGCGGTATTGGGGGACGCCGATCCCGATTGTGTATTGTGATGCCTGTGGTGTGGTTCCTGTCCCTGAAAAGGACTTGCCTGTTGTATTGCCTAAGGATGTTACGTTTGGGAAGGGGAACCCGCTTGAGACGAGCAAGTCTTTTGTGGATGTGGATTGTCCTCAGTGTGGTAAGCTTGGGAGAAGGGAGACGGACACTATGGATACTTTTGTAAATTCTTCTTGGTATTTTTTGAGATATGCTGATCCTAAAAATGGGGGGAATCTATTTGATTCTCAAAAGGCTGCTTATTGGGCTCCCGTTGATCAGTATATAGGCGGGCCTGAGCATATCACTATGCATTTAATTTATATTCGGTTTTATACAAAGTTTTTAAGGGATTTGGGGCTGTTGGATTTTGATGAGCCTGCTTTGAAGTATTTTACTCAAGGGATTGTTAAGGGGGCTGATGGGGAGAAGATGTCTAAGTCGAGGGGGAATGTGGTTGAGCCGCTGGAGATGATTAAGATGTATGGGGCTGATGCTTTGCGGTTGTATCTTGTTTCTCATTCCTCTCCAGACAGTGATTTTGATTGGGATGATAAGGCCATAGGAAGTAGCTTTACTTTTGTTCGTCGGGTGTATGATTATTTTTCTGAGTTGAAGCCTGGGAAGTCGGATGTTCGAGTTGAGAGTAAGTTACATCAGACCATCAAGGCTGTGACTGCAGATGTTGAAGGGTTTAAGCATAATCTGGCTGTGATCAAACTTCGTCAATTGTTTTCTTTTATTTCTCGGGGGGCTGTTGATGTGAAGACTGCCCGGGCTTTTGTTCAGTTGCTTCATGTTTATTGTCCTTTTGTGACGGAGGAGCTTTGGGAGAAGTTAGGGGGCAAGGGGCTTGTTTCGTTGTCGAAGTGGCCCGAGGTTGATGAGAAGAAGATCGATCAGAAATTGGAGGCTGCTGAGGAGGCCGGGGAGAAGACGGTGAAGGATATCTTGCATGTGCTTGGGTTTGTGAAGGAGAAGACGGGTAATGAAGCTGAGGGGGTGCATGTGTATGTGATGCCTGCTGAGCTGAAATGGTTTGATGCTGCTGTTCTTAGTGAGAGGGTGAAGGTTCCTGTTTCTGTGTGGTCGGTTGCTGATAAGAAGAAGGTGGATCCTGAGGGGAAGAGTAAGAAGGCGAAGCCCGGGAAGCCAGGGATTTGGGTTCGTTAGAAAAGTAGCGAAATGATTAAATAGAGGTTTCTTGTATTTCTTTCATGTCTGCTGGTAAGCCTGGTGTTTCTCTGTGGAATGGTAATTTTCGGGAGTTTCTTTTTAGAGAGCCAGATGTGAGTAGGAGGCTCTTTGATCCTTGTTCTCATGAGGCTTTTTTTATGCTCTTAGAATGTCTATGATGGATTCTAATTTTCCAAGGATAGATTTGACCATGGAAAGGGTTCGTGATGGACGTAAGGATGATCGTGTTCGATTGTGGTCTGGAGAGCCTTCTCGGGATGAGGAGGGTTCTCCTGTTGAGGAAGATTACGAGAAGCCTGTTTTTTTATGTGGATCTAGGTTTGGTAGGCGGGATTTTCAGAGAACTTATCTTCAAAGGCGTGAGTTTGTTAGGTCTGATAATAATACACTTTATTATACTTTGCGAGATGATCAGGAGGGGATTGGTTGGTGGTTTCCTGGTGAGAGTTTTGGTTGAATATACTTAGATAGGTTTTTATAGGTAGGTTTTTCCGGAGTGTCATGCATGAGAAGGTCTTTGGACATTTGGGAATTTATCCTGATACTGCCGAGTATGCTTTAAGGAATCTCAGTTTGGAGGGTCTTGGGGGGATGGCTTGGAGGTTGAGGAGGGCGTTTCGTGATTTGTTTCTTGGAGTTTATCAGCATCGACAGCATACTGCAGGGGTCACGAGAGCAGGGTTGTGGTCTCAGGGGCCGGAGTATGCTCCTGAGGGGTGTGATTTAGGGTTGGAGAGGTCGGAGCCGTTCTTGCTTGGTGCTGCTGAAGGAACACCTGGAGAAGTAGTGTCATGGGAGCCAGGATTCTTGAGGCCTGTGTTTTCGTTTTCCCCTCGGTATCCTGCTGCAAAAGGGTGGAATGCGCAGTTTTATGCGCTTCAAGAGCATTATGTATGGCAGGCAGAGGGGTGGCCTACTGATCGGTAGATTTTTATAGGTTTATCTGTGCTGAATGTGATGGAACAAGAGAAGCTTCTACGGGAATTGGAGAATGGCTTTGCTGCTGAGAAAGAAAGGTTAGGTTTTTCTGTGACGTTGGATGAGTTGGACGAAATGTTCTTCGTTCGTGATTCTGTGTTGGATGCTGGTTTTGTCTCGAAGAACTTGAGTAGGCAGTTGGCTCGGAGAGTTGTGGAGACCTATATGTCGTGGAATGAGTATCTGAATGGATTGATGATGCCGAATCCGCACCATTTGTTGCAGGCGACGGAGCATAAGTTGGTTGATGATGAGACGAAGAAGGATGCGATGAAGTTGATGAGTAAGGCGATGGTGTTGGTTTCACGGAATACTAATGTTGGTTTGACAAAGGATGAAAAGGAAGAAGGGAAGTGGTTTGATGAGGTTGTTCCGTTCTGGAAGGAGACGTATCTTCCTGTTCTTGAGAATGTGATGGGGCAAGTGGTCGAGGGTTGGAAGGAGCAGGCTGGGAAATGAGCGTTGAGATCGCCCTTTCCTATGAGCCCTCAGCTATCCAGTCACCTTTAGATATTGGCGGTGCCAATCCCTATTGTGGTTCTTTGCAGGACACCGATTCTGAGCTGATTGCTGCGAGTTGTGTTCATGAGTCTCAGCAGACTGGCCATTGGGTTCCCTTTTCTGTTCAGGAAAATATGGGTGTTGAATCTATGGTTGGGAATCTGTTTGCTGAAAGAACCTCTGACGGTCTTGTGTTGACTGAGGCCGCAGTTAGTAGATTAGTTGAAAAATTTCCCTCGACAGAATAGTGTCTCTTGTTGGTGACACTGGGATTTCATTCCTGGGCAGAGAATCGTTATATAAAGATTCTCGTGTTTTGATCCTTATGTTGGTTTGTGTGGTTTCTATATAAAGAAGTTCTGGCTCTGTTTGACATGAAAGGTGAATTGACGCAGTGCTTGATGCCGGCGCAGTGCAGCCAGTGCGGACAGATCTTTGATCTGCAGCACGATAGTGCCTCTTTCGGTGCTCTTGAGAGCGGCGATGGTGAGGCAGAGGTTGGCGTGCTTTGCTGGGTATGCAGAGATAGATAATTATTATTCTTTTGGTTGGGCCTTCTTAGGCCCACCCTCTTAGGTTTCTCTGTTTTTCTTTGCTTTTCTCTGAGAGATGATGGAATACCAAGATATTAGACTCGTGAAGGATGATGGTTCTAGGATCCAGGTTCTTGCTTCTGATGAGGCTTTTGATGGGTTTTTTACTGATCTCTCTGAAGCTTTTTCTTTAATACCTGAAGTTTATGTTTCTCATTCGGAGGGGTTACAGATCAGAGGTTCTGTTTATGGAAAGGAGGGCATACTTGCTTTAGGACATCCTCTTTATGGGAGCGAGGGGCCTGATTTTCACGTCTTTTTTTATGGCCCTGTTCAAGGTGTTCGGAACGCTCTGGGGTCTATTCAAGGGTCTTCAGAAAAGCATTCTGCTGTTTACTCGGGCTTGCGAGGTTCTAATGGAAGTTGTCCGCACTGTGGGTATCAGGAGGGCTTCCCAGATCGTGAGGATTTGATGAGGGAGATTCATGATCTGGACGGTGAGGAAGAGTAGATTTATTAACTCGTTTTTGTAGGGAGCAGTATGGCAACAGATTTGATTGCGGTGTTGGTTCTCGCTTTTGTTCAGGGGATCACAGAGTGGTTACCTGTTTCTAGTTCCGGGCATTTGGTGTTGTTAGAACAGGTGACTGGTTTTTCAGGGGGCGGATTGGAGTTAAATGTTGCTGTTCATTTTGGGACTTTGCTTGCAGTGTTTGTGTATTTTAGGAACGATATTGGGAAGATCGTAGGTTCGTGGTTGCGAGGGAAGGTTGGGCAGGAGCATGGGAAGTTGGGGTGGTTCATTGTGCTGGGCACGATTCCTGCGGCGATTGTTGGGTATTTCTGGAGAGATGTATTTGCGGCGGCGTTCCAGAGTTTGGAGACGGTTGCTTTAGGGTTTGCCGTGACTGGTGTGCTGTTGATGGTGGCTAGTCGGCCTTTGCGGAGGGAAAGGAAGTTAAGGGTAGGGAGTGCGTTGACGGTTGGTTTGGCTCAGGTGTTGGCGTTGATTCCTGGTGTCTCTCGGTCTGGGATGACTATTTCTACTGGAATGTTGTCGGGGATGAAAGAGAAGGAGGCGTTGCGGTTCTCGTTCTTGTTGGCAATTCCGATTATTTTGGGGGCGAATATTTTGGTCGGAGAGGGATGGGCTTGGACTTGGCAGGCGGCTGTTGGGGCGTTTGTGGCTTTTTTGGTTGGCTTGGGGACTATTCATTTGCTTTATGGCAGGATTTTGAGGGATAGAGCTAATCTGAAGTGGTTTGGGTTGTATGCTCTGGTTTTGGCGGCGGTTACTTTCTTGGTGAGTCTGGGTGTGTTTGGGTAGAGTTAATGAGGGGTGCAGAGATAATCTAATCTATCTGGTTCTATTCTGTCGAATGAAAGGATCTGGAATTCTTTTGTGATGGTGTTTACGAGTGGGTTGTTTTCCCAGAGTGAGATGAATCTCCAGTCTTCTACTCTTTTATCATATTGATAGCCTTCGAAGCTACCTTCTTTCATCCCTATGTGGAGGATTCCTTTTGGTCTAAGATGGATTTTCATCTTTTTGAGTGTTGCTGGGAGGTGTTGCTTTGGGAGGTGAACGAGTGAGGCACAAGACCATATACCGTCGAATTGTTTGTTAAGATTTAGTGTTTCAATGTCTTCTGTAATTGCTGTTAATCCTTTTTGTTGACAGCGTTTTACCATTTCTGGCGAGATATCAAGACAGAGAGGGTTGTAACCCTGTTTCTTGAAGTAAGTAGCGTCACGACCTGGGCCGCTACCTAGATCGAGGATTTCTTTTCCTGGGAGAAGCGAGAGAAAAGCGTCCCTTTTTTCTAAGAATGCTTTGTCTTCCAGGATGGCTTTGGTGCGTTGTTCATAGGCTCCCGCATGGTCTTGGTAGAATCTGATGGTTTCTGCCTTCCAGTCTCTCATTTATTTTTACTTTCTCTCTTCCTATAAAAAGATTTAGGTGTTTATTCGTTCTTTCTAATCGTATGTGCGCACTTGACACATTTCCATTTTTCGTAGACGTCGTCCTTGAATGAGAAGGGCACGAGGGCTCCTTCCTTGCATGCGGGACATTCGGGGAAGATTCCATATTTACTTGTTTCCATTAGTTGTTGCCTCCTTTTTCTTCGATAGTATCCAGAATAATTCTTTTTGAGAAGGAGCCTCTTTGCTTTGCTTTTTGTTGTTGGGTGTTAATAATTTCTTGTTTGTCCCATCCTTTTTCTGTGATGATGGCGTCGAGGACTTGGTAGATGTCTGCGAGTTCTTCTTGGTTGGGCTCTTTGATGAATTCTTGGGTTTCTTCTTGGAGTTTCTGGATGCTCAACGACCTTTGGTCGTTGGCAACTCCAACACTCTCGTGATTGGAGTTGAGGGCTTCGTGGTATTCTTTCTGGTCTGCGATGTGCGTGGCTGGTGTTTTGTTGTCTGCTTTGATGATGTCTGGGATGTTGTCTCTTACTAATTTACTTGTCATGTTCTCCCACCGTCGCCTTGATTCTTCTAATTCCTGCAGCTACACTTTCTTCTTTGAGGATTTTGAAATGGCCGATGTCTTTCGTGTTCTTGACATGAGGGCCTGTGCAGATTTCTTTGCTGATTGTTTTTTTGCCATCGGTGATGGTGTAGACAGATACTTTCGGCGGGTATTTGGCTCCGAACTCTCCTTGTGCTCCTTGGGCGAGGGCTTCGTCCAAGTCGAGATCTTCTTTGGTTATCTTGAGGCCTTCTTGGATTTTTTCGTTGACCCAATCTTCTACTTGGGTCTTTTCTTCGTCTGTCAGTTTGTGGTCGATGTTGAAGTCGAAGCGGAGTCGTTCTGGGTTGATGTTGCTTCCTTTTTGGGAGATTTCTGGGGAGATGACTTCACGGAGGGCTTGGTTGAGCAAGTGGGTTGCGGTGTGGAGTTTGGTTGTTTGTTCGGAGTTGTCTTGGAGGCCGGATTTGAATTTTCCTGAGGATGCTGTTCTGCTGAGGGTTTGGTGTTTTTGGAGTTCTTTGTAGAAACCTTTTTCATCAACTTTCATGTGCCTCCTTTTTTCAGCCTCCTCCTTTGTTAATTCTATTGGAAAACCATATGATTGGTATAGGAGGAATGCTTCTTTTCCTGAGATGGTGTCAATAGGGCCCTTATCTAAGTCTAGCCCCACATATTTCTTCCCCTCTAAAGATTTTCTCTTTTTTTCTACAGCTTTCATAACTTTTTTGTTAAAGATCATTAAACCTTTTTCGATCGTTTTGTTAAATCTTTCTTCCTCTTTCTCTAGCTCCTGGAGGATGAGTTTTTTGTTGGCTTTGAGTTCTGGATAGTCTGAGTAGATTGGAAAGATTGATTCTGCCACTTTGGCTGTGAAGTTTTCTAGTTCTATACTTTGTCCGTAACGTATTGCTCTTCTAATAAGTCGTCGGAGGACGTAGCCTTGCTCAGTGTTGCTTGGTAGGGCTCCGTCTGCTAGAATGAACACGGCTGCACGAATATGGTCTGCGATTATTCTCATATCTTTGGTGACGCCTTCGCTCACGCCGTAGTCTCTTTTGGATAGTTCTTCGATCTTTTTTATGATGGGTTGGAAGATGCTTGTTTGGTAGTTATCTGTGAGGCCATTGAGGACTGCGACTGTTCGTTCGACTCCGCCGCCGAAGTCGATGGTTTGCTGTTTTGCGGTGTGGTAGTTTCCTTTTTCGTCCTTGACATATTGCATGAGAACATCGTTTCCGATTTCTACCCAGTGTTTGTTTTTGGGATCAAATTTCTTTGGAGCTGGCTCTGTGGAAGACCAGAAGAACTGTTCGGTGTCTGGGCCGCACGGGCCGGTGTCTCCGGCTGGGCCCCACCAGTTGTCTTCTTTTCCGAGGAAGGCTATTCTTTCTTTTGGGATGCCGAGTGAGAGCCAGATGTCTGCAGCTTCGGTGTCTCTCGGAGCGTTTTTGTCTCCTTTGAAGCAGGTGATGGCTAGTTTTTCTAGGGGGATTTTGAGTGTTTTGGTGAGGAACTCGAAGGTGAATTCTATCGCTTCTTTCTTCCAGTAGTCACCGAGCGACCAGTTGCCGAGCATTTCGAAGAAGGTGTGGTGGGTTTCATCGCCGACTTCATCGATGTCTTGCGTTCTGATACATTTTTGGACGTTCGCTAGTCTTTTGCCTGAAGGATGGGGTTGTCCTAATAAGTAAGGGACTAGGGGGTGCATGCCTGCAGTGGTGAAGAGGACTGTTGGATCATTTGCCGGGATTAATGATGCTGAGGGGATTGCTACGTGGTCTTTCGACTCATAGAAGTCGAGGTAGGCTTTGATTAAATCCTGGCGCTTTTTGATTTGTTTCATGTCGTGGGAGGGGAGAAGAGGGTTAAAAATGTTGTGGAAAAGTAATCCTCAGATCGTAGAACGATCTGAGTTATCTGTGTTGCGAGCTTGCAAGAGAACTAACAGTCCTCTTTGCTAACTCTCCCTTGAATAAGCTGGCTTTGCCAGATTTGCTGAGGCTCCCTCGGAAATTTACTCACTCTAACTTGTGTCCGCCCCGCCGCTCTTGAATTAAGTTGATGCCGAGGTTTAGATGACCGTTCTTTTTCTTAACAGTATTATTTCCACCATGACTGAGAAGATAAGTGCGGCAAGGGAAAGGTTGATGTCTGTGGTGTCGAAGCATCCTGTGTTGAGTGTCTTGAAGCTATTAGGAAGATTACAGAGAAGTTTACTATTTGTGGCATTACCATTAAGAGTTTCATCTTAGATAATGCTGAAGGCTCTGAGGAGTAAGAGGGTGATGATGAGGATTCCGAGCCAGGTGAGTGCTTTTTCGGTGAAGTTATTGTTTTTCATATTATGGTGCTTGCAGTTTCGCTAGTTTATGTTTGATGTCGGCGATTTCGTCGTCCAGGGTTTTTGGTTTTGGTGCTATGGGGTTGGAGATGATTTTCTTTGTTGGCTTTCGATGTTCGTCTTCGACTTCGGGGAGGAGCTTGTCTAAAGAACTCAGATCTTTATGGAGTGCGGAGACGCTTTTTTTTATTCCTAACCTGGTGAGTTGGCTCTGCTGTCTGGTTTTTTTATAGATTTGGAATTCTTTAATGAGGTTGAAGAAGCCGAGTTCAAATTCGAGGAGCTGTCGCCGGCCGTAGTGCTTTTCGGTATTGTCTAGACGAATGTATTCAGCTTCGTGTGCCATGTTTAAACCTTGTCAAAGATGTTGTCTGCGACGTCTCTGACTTTGTTTTTGATATCGTCTAAGTTATGTTCCCACTGGGTGATTTGTTCTTGTTCTTCGTTGTTGATTTTTCGAAGTTCTTTCAAGAGTTCGTTGATGTCATGAATGTGACTTTGTGCGGATTCGAGTGCGTGCTTTGCGTCTTTGAATTTCTCTATTTTGACGAAGATATCTCTCGGTGTTTCATGGTGTTCGCTAATGTGGTTGTGGTGTTCGGAGGGTGTGTGTGGTGCGGGAGGGTGTTCTGGTAAAGGAGGGCCTGCGAGGTGTGGTGGTTCTGGGTGTCCGGTTTTTTCCCAGCCGACTCGCTCGTCTTCCGGGGCGTCATGCGGTTTCGGAGGATGTGGGGCTGCTGGTGCTTCGGCGAGTTCTACCTGTTCTTTGTGTGGGGGATGTTGCATTGCGGGAAGAGGGGGTAAGCCAGGGCCTGCTGCAGGCAGCGGAGGTAATCCAGACTTTTTAGGCTCCTCTTTTTTTAACCAGTCGAACATGAGGGCATATCTCAAATTTCATTTAAATAGGTTTATCTTCATTTTTAAGGGGCAACAGATTTTGTCGACGAGAGAATTTTTCTTTCAACCGGAACCTTTAAAACCGGTTCTTTCCACGGAGAGAGATGCCGGCGAAGAAGGGGAAGGATGATCGGGTGAAGGAATTGTTGCGGCAGTTGTTTTTGGATGTTGCTGGCGAGGAGGCTGTGCATTTGGTTGATTTGTTGTTTGGGAAGAAGCCGGTGAACGAGTTTTTGGTGGCGAAGAAGTTGAAGTTGACTATTAATCAGGTGAGGAATTTGTTGTATCGTCTGGGTGATCAAGGTTTGGTTTCGTTTACTCGGAAGAAAGATGCGAAGAAGGGAGGTTGGTATACGTATTTCTGGACGATTGAAGTGGAGAAGAGTTTGGTGCGGTTGGAGGAGCGATTGGGGGAGAAGAAGACTCGGCTTGGTGGGGTAATTGAGAAGAGAAAGAACGAGCAGTTTTTTGTGTGTGAGGGTTGTGAGAAACAGTATACGCAGGAAGAGGCGTTGTTGGCAGATTATTTGTGTGAGGAATGTGGTGAGATGATGGTTGCGAAAGATATGGATGCGGAGATCGAAGCTGCCGAGGCCGAGTTGGTTGGCGTGTGTGATTTGTTGGAGCCGGTCGGGGAGGAGTTGGTGGAGTTGCGAAAGAAGGATGCGAAAGCTCGGGCTCGTGCGGTTGCTGCGGAGTTGAAGAAGAAGGCGTTGGAGAGGAAGAAGCGGGCTGCTGCGAGGAAGCGGGCGAAGACGTTGGAGGAGAAAAAACTTGGGAAGAAGAAAAAAGCTGCCGGCACTGGCGGCGCAGGATCTAAGAAGAAAGTTGTGAAGAAGAAGGCTGTGAAGAAAAAGAAACCTGTGAAGAAGAAGAAGGCTGCTTCGAAGAAGGCTGTGAAGAAAAAAGCAAAGGGGAAGAAGTAGATGGTTCAGGTGTATAGGCGACGAAGGTCGTCCGGTCTTGCAGGATGGTTGCGGGCGTTGTCGGCGACGGGTTGGATTATTCTGGTTTCTGTTGTTATGTCTGTTCTGGGATTCGTGACGTTTGCGTTCGGTCGAGTTGAGTGGCTGGCCCTCAAACCGAGTCTTTTCCTTGAGGGTAAATATGTTTGGACGATTGTGACGCACATGTTTTTGCACGGCGGGATTTTCCATCTGTTCATTAACATGTTTGTGTTGATGTCTCTGGGCGGCTTGTTGGAAAGGATTATCGGGCAGAAGCGGTTTGTGTGGTTGTATCTTCTGAGCGGGGTGTTTGCTGGTCTGTTGAGTATTGTTCTTTCGGGGTTGTATGGTGCTTCTGAGTTAGGGGCTCGGTTCGTAGGATCTGCTGACGTGTTCATGGTTGGGGGGAGCGGGGCGATTTTTGCCTTGGCTGCGATGTTGATGATGTTACTTCCTAATTTGAGGTTTGCGATTATCTTCTTGCCGTTCTTTACGCTGCCTGCGTATGTGATGGTTCCTTTGGTGTTGATTTTGACCTGGGCGGCTTCGGCTGCTGGCGGTTTGCCGATTGGGAACGTGGCACATTTTGGTGGCTTCTTGGCGGGGTTGGGGTATGGGTTGTGGTTGAGGAGGAAGTATAAGAGGAAGGTTCAGGTTTTGGGAAGGCAGTTTCGCTAGGAAATAGCTCGCTCCGCTCGAATCTATCTCGACAAGTAATACGGAAGGGCTAATATTGATAGTGTTGTAGATAGGTTTTTAAAGATGTTTTTAGGATATTTTTTATGGACTTTCTTTTGTATGCTCCTGAAAACCCTGGCAATCTTGGTTCTATTATCAGGACTAGTGCTAGTTTCGGAATTGATAGACTATTTGTTTTTGATGAACATTCTTTGTTGGAAGGTAAAAATCTTGAGAGAGTTAAGGCTGTTTCCTGCGGGCATCATGATGATGTGGTTGTTGAGTCTGTCAGCGAACCTGTCAGTTTTGTTAAGTCCTATGATGATAAGTTTGTTGCAATGATCTCGAGGTTGAGATCTAAACAACTTCATGAAGTTTCTTTTCCAAAAGATGGTATAGTGACTTTTGGCAATGAGTCTAAGGGTGTTCCTCGTAAAATAAACAGAATTTACGGAACAAAGAGGGTGATGATCCCTACAAAAGGTCATAATTATTGTTTAGGTTTGCCTGTAGCATATTCACTTTTTTTATATGAGTATCTAGCTCAACATACAGAAGGGTTTCCTAGTGTGAAGTGGTAGTTTTCAGATAGGTTTTTAATCTGGTCTTCTTTGTTGGTGAGATGGTGAAGAAAAAGAAGCGTGGTTCTTCTGGGCGATATGCCGAGGCATGGGCCGAGATTCGGGCGGCGAAGAAGTTTATTTGGATTATTGTGGCGGTGTTTCTTTTTTCTGGGCTGTTTGGGTATGTGCAGTGGGAGAGCCTAACAGGGTTTGATGAGCTGCTTGCGCAGTTGGTTGCTCAGGTTGAAGGTATGGGGACGTGGGAGTTGGTGTGGTTTATTTTTCAGAATAATGTGACGTCTGCTCTTTTGGGTTTGGTTCTGGGGGTTGCTTTCGGGATCTTTCCGGTGATTAATGCGTTGACGAATGGGGCTGTGCTTGGGTATGTGTTGCGGTTGACGGCGAATGTTTCAGGTGTGCAGGAGTTTTGGAGGTTGCTACCTCATGGGATTTTTGAGTTGCCTGCTATTTTCTTGGCTTTGGGGTTGGGGTTGCGGTTGGGAGGGTTTGCTTTTGCGGGGCCTGGTTTGAGATGGAACACTTTGAAGGATCGGTTGGGGAAGGGGTTGTGGGTGTTCGTTCTTGTTATCCTGCCGTTGCTGTTGGTTGCTGCGGTGATTGAAGGGATTTTGATTGGTATGGGGCTGTAGGTAGATTTTTAATCTTCTTTTTGTCTAGTTGGGTATGGACGTTTCGGAGAAGACCATGGATGAGTTGGATGCAGAGAAGGAGCTGGAGGCTCGGCAGAAGGTCGAAGGGGCGTTGTTTTTGGCGGGGAGGTTTTTGCGAGTTGATGAATTGGTTGCTCTGACTGAGGTGAATCCGTTGATGGTGAAGAAAGTCTTGTCTGATCTGGAGGGAGAGTATGCTGAGGGGCGGGGGATGGTGTTGGTCGGACAGAATGGGCAGTGGAAGATGGATATTCATCCGGAGCATGTGGACATGGTGAATAAGTTGGCTACGGGGAGTTCGGAGTTTAGTGTGGCTGAACAGGAGACGCTCGCTTTGTTGGCCCACAAGAAGGAGATGAAGCAGTCTATCTTGGTGAAGATTCGGGGGAACAAGGCGTATGATCATGTGAAACGTTTTGTGGAAATGGGGCTTGTTCATAAGAAACGAGTTGGTCATACGGCGGAGTTGACGTTGCAGGATAAGTTTCATGATTACTTCAGAGTCTCTAGCGAGACTCTGAGCCACGAAGACTCCAGCCAGCCACAGGCTGCTTCGGAGGGAAGTAATAATATGGAAGGACAACCAGGTGGTGAGCAAGGGGTTTCTGGAGGAAATGATATGGGAACGAGTGAAGGCGTGATTTCAGGTGAACATAGTGCGGATTCGGATAGGAGGGCTTAGATAGGAAGATGGTGAACTTTGTGGACAGTGTGTTCTTGGTGTATATGTTTGTGGGTTTGTATATGCTGAGCTTGCTGATTTTGATTTATCTGCCGAATCGGAAGAGGATGTATGGGTATCCGAGGTTGCAGAAAGAGGAAGGGGTAAGTTTAGTTATGCCGTGCTATAATGAGGAAAAGGAGATTGGGGCTGCGATTGAGTCGTTGTTGGCAATGGACTGGCCGAGGGAGAAGATGGAGATTATTGTGGTTGACGATAAGAGCTCTGATAATTCTGTGGAGATTGTTCGGAAGTTTGCTCGGAAGTATAAGAACGTGAGGTTGATTGTGTTGCCGGAGAATTCTGGAGGGGCGGCGGTGCCTACAAACACAGGAGTTAAGGCTGCTCGGTTTTCTTATATTGCTGTGACGGATGCTGATTCGACTCCTTCTCCGGATGCGCTGAGAAAGATGATTGGACATTTGCAGGCGGATAAAAAGGTGGGAGCTGTGACGTGCGCTGTTTTGTCGAAGAGTCCTGGGAATTTCATGCAGCGGTTGCAGGCGATTGAATATGCTGCGATCGCTTTTTCTCGGCGGCTTTTGGATCTTGTTGATTCGGTGTATGTGACTCCTGGGCCGTTTGCTTTGTATCGGAAGAAGGACTTGGTGAGGGCGGGGTTGTTTGATCCGACGAATATGACACAGGATATTGAGATTGTGTGGAGGATGTTGTCTAAGGGGTATATGGCTCGGATGTGTTTGGATGCTCAGGTTCGGAGTGCGACGCCGGAGACGTTTCGGGGGTGGTGGAAGCAACGGATTCGGTGGAACATTGGTGGGAAGCAGACGTTGTGGAAATACAAGGGTCTGGTCTTCCGGAAGGGGATATTGGGGTTGTTCATTATTCCGTTCTTTAGTGCGTCGTTGTTCATTGGGTTGTTTGGGCTAGGGTTCTTTGTTTATTTGATGAGTCGACGGTTGTTGGTGTCTTATTTCTCTACAGCGTATTCTCTTGCGGCGAATACTGCGGTGTTGCATTTGCAAGATTTGTCGTTTGCTCCTTCGGTGTTAAATTACTTTGGAGTGATTTTATTTGTTCTGGGTGCTGCTTTTACTTTGTTTGGGCTGAGTGTGATTGAGCGAGATATGTTGAAGTGGAAACATACGGTGACGATTTTCTTTTATTTGATTGTGTATCTGGCAGTGTATCCTTTCTTGTTAGTCGTCTCTTTATGGAAGATGTTCACGGGGAATTATAGTTGGTAAGTCATGCCGAAGGGTCTAGGCGACTTCAAGAACACTCTCCCTGTTCGGGTTCTTGAGGCTGCTTGATGGAAGACTTCATTATGTTGAGAGGGGAGAGGTTACTGCAAATATGTCTGGGAGTCCGTTCTGTGTTGAGATTGATTGTTTTCATAGGGATCAGAAAATGACTGAAAAGGAATTGCAGAAGCTTTTTGGTTTAGTGGGTGAGGAAAAGGGAATTGTGTTGCGGCCGATCAATACTTCGATGGGTTTTTCTGTTGGTTTTGCAGTCGGTCACGTGACTCCTGCCCCTGAGTTGAGGGGTGCTCTGGCCGGGTATGAGGGGAGGGTGGTTTTTCGGGAGGATCAGTTACCTGAAGGGTATACTTTTTCAGATCTTGCTCCTTATGCCAAGGACAGTCGAGTGAGAACACTCTGGCCTTTAGGCCAGAGATGAATCACTGTCCTTGGACACACGCAGACCTCATGGTCTGCGGTGCAGCGAACCTCGAATCTGTGAGCGGTTCGCTTGCATCCTAACCCACGCAGCCCTGCGGACTGCGGGGCCTCAAAGACCTTTGGTCTTTGATGAAACGAGCGCCGTCAAACCCAGACCTTCAGGTCTGGGTGGCGCATCGTTT
>NYZR01000023.1 GCA_002687255.1 Candidatus Pacearchaeota archaeon
TTGGCGAGGCCGTATGCGTGGCTTTTCGTCATTGTTATTGTGGTAGCTTTGCTGATTAGTGGGGCTAGAATGGCTGAAAAGTATGTTTTCAAGGTCTTGATTGATGAGGGAACTGCGTTTTCTGCGGGAACTTTGTCTAGCGAAGCGTTTCTGAGCATTATCGTGGTGTTGGTTGGTGTTTTCCTTGGATCTGTTCTGGTTCATGCTCTCGGTGGGTGGTTTAAGCACCATTTTATTATTTGGTTAGATAGTAATCTGGTTTTTGATCTGAAGAAGAAGTTTTTTGACCATTTGGTTCATTTGTCCCACCGATTCCATACAACCCATAAGACAGGGAGTTTGATCTCTCGACTTGGACGGGGATCTAGGGCTGTGGAGGGTATTACTGACTTTGTTTCGTTCGATATTTTCCCGCTGATTATAGAGGCACTTGTTGTTGGTTCTGCTATTCTCTACTTTGATGCGCTCTCTGCAGGCGTGGCTTTGGGAGTTATGGTGCTTTTCACTTCTTGGAGTCTTTTTGTCTTGGACAAGCAGCAGCCTTCGAGGTTGAAGGCGAACGAGGCAGACGATCGAGAGAAGGCCGTTGTTGCTGATGTCTTCACTAATATCGAATCGGTGAAATACTTTGGTAAAGAACACAGGGTTAAGGCATTCTTTGCTAGGTTGGCGGAGATCACTAAGAAGAGACTGAAAAAGAATTGGCATTACCTCAGGTATCTTGAGGCGGGGCAGACGCTCATTCTCGGAGTGGGAACTGTCTTATTGCTCTATCTGCCTTTCATGAAGTTCTTGGATGGTGGGCTGAGTATGGGTTCGTTGGTTTTCATCTACACTGTGTATGGTAATCTTACCGGGCCTTTGTTTGGTTTTGTGTATGGGGTGAGACGGTTTTACGAAGGGATGGCTGACCTGTATGACCTTGCTGAGTATGAGGGGGAAACGAATGATATCGTTGACCGGGAGGATGCCAAGGTTATGAAGGTTCGTGCGGGAGCGGTGGCATTTGAGAACGTGGACTTTGTGTATCACAAGGATCGGAAGGTTATTCGAAAGTTGAATTTGGATATTGCCCCAGGAGAGAAGATTGCGTTAGTTGGGCATTCTGGCAGCGGTAAGACGACCATTGTGAAGTTGTTGTATCGGTTGTATGACGTGTCTGGCGGGGCGATCAAGGTTGATGGTGTAGATATTCGGAATGTGCAGCAGGAATCGTTGCGGTCGGAGTTGAGTATTGTTCCGCAGGAGGCCATCCTTTTTGATGATACCATCTACAACAACATTCAGTTTTCGAATCCGAAGGCTTCTCGCCGGGACGTGTTGCGGGCGATCAAGTTTGCGCAGTTGGACAGGTTTGTTAGAGGATTGCCGAAGGGTTTGAATACGATTGTTGGAGAGCGAGGCGTGAAGCTTTCAGGAGGAGAGAAGCAGAGAGTTTCTATTGCTCGGGCTTTGTTGGCTGATAAGAAGATTTTGGTGTTGGATGAGGCTACTTCAGCTTTGGATTCGCAGACTGAGTCGGAGATCCAGAGAGATCTGGAGCAGTTGATGGAAGGTCGGACTTCGATCATTATTGCTCACCGATTGTCTACGATTATGCATGCTGATCGAATTGTGGTTATGGATCGGGGTCGCATCGTTCAAGTAGGGAGTCANNGNGAATTNANNNNANANAANNGNNGGNATAAGGAGTTGTGGGATTTGCAGAAGGGTGGTTATTTGTAAAGAGTGCTTTGTTTAGTATTACATTGTAGTTACTTTTAATGCTGTTAGTTTAAATAGGGCAGGATATAGCCTTTTCTGCCCTTGAGTAGGATAAAAGATTATTATGAAGCGTAAAATCAGTGTTACCCTGGATGATGAAAAGATACAACAGCTTGAGATTTTTCTTAAGGAAGGGAAGTTTAGGAATAAGAGTCATGCTTTGGAATATGGATTGCAGGAGTTGTTGAAGGGGGATGGAAAATGAGTGATGAAATGGCCTATCTGTGTGAGTGTCCTGAACTTGAAAGGTTGAGGTCTAGGCGAAATCTTTTGCAGAGATTAGTGGATAGGTGTGAAAGATTGAAACTAAACGCTGATTTGCAAGAACCAAGAGAAGGAGATGGGGGGTTTTTAGAGTATTATCAAAGATCTGTTATTGGGTTGGAAAAAGCAAAAAGATTTTATGATTTGGAGGTGGATAATTGTTTGAAAGAGGGTTCTCTTGTCGCAAAAAATCATTCTAGAGATCTATTGCCCTATAATGCTATAAGATCAGTGGTTTCTCAAAATGAGACTGTCTTGATTCATTGCCTAACCTGCGATACGCAAATAGATTCTTTCTGATAATTAACTATTATTTCTCATGTAGGTGTCGTAATCATGGTCTGACAAGAATTCTTTCAAAACTGGCTCGTGATCTTTGTTTCTTGTGAAGATGATTCTCCCTCCTTTTGTCACACTTATTGATTCTTCCCCATTAGAAAGCGTATGCTGACCCCCCTTTCCTGTATCGATCTTATCAACAGCATTGGCAATCACCTTCATATTGTGTCCCCTAATTGATCTCTGAAATGCTTTTGTAGAGAGATACTCTGGATCGGCTGGATCCTCTTCTTGAGGAGATCCGCCCCTTCTTGCTCTTTCATAATGAGGTTTGGCTTCATGATAATCTACTTTTCTCCCGAGCATCTTCTCTAAATGACGTCTATAACTCTTTACGTTTGGATCGAAAGCTAACATTAAGCCTCCTACGATGAGTAGGACAATCCCAAGGATAGAACCGGTTTGTTTTCTTAATTCTTCTAAGATAGCGAAGCCAGTAATTCCAGTAGAGTTGAGGATAAGAGATGCTCCTATAAGCATGCAGATGCCTCCAAGAATATTTACTGTTCTCTTTTTCATGTATGGTGATAGGTTCTTTTGTATAAAAAGTTATCTTTATTGTGGGAGTAGATTTTTATAGCTTCTGCGCTGTTTTAGGGTATGAAGTTGTTTGAGAAGGGTGAGTGGAAGTTGTTGTGGCCGTTTTATGTAGAAGGGTTTGTGCCTTATCTTCTGCATTTTGTTTGGATTTTCATGATATTGTATTTTACTGAGATCGGGTTTAGCTTGTTTCAGACAGGTATTCTTATGGCTATCACGCCTCTCTTTGCTCTCTTTTTTGAAATTCCTACTGGCGCTTTCGCAGATGTTTATGGACGAAAAGCCTCGGTGATCCTTGGTTACTTTCTTGAAGGATCTGGATTTTTAGCTTTGTTCTTTTTGACTGACTTCTATCATGTAGTTGGAGTGATGGCACTTATTGGGTTCGGATACACGTTTTCATCGGGAGCTAAAGATGCTTGGGTCACAGATCTTATTAAACACAAGAAGGAGGATTTTCTTCACGGTTATTTTACTAAGCTGCACAGTTTGAAGAATCTGGCAATAGTGGGGGCCGGTTTTATTGGGGCGTTTATTGTTAAAATGTTTGGGCTTTCCATTATTTGGCTCGTTGGCGGTTTTAGCTTTTTAATCTCGATTGTTGCTCTTCTTTTTGCTGAAGAACGTTTTGTTAGACGAGAACATCAAAGAGGTTCTTTCTTTGATAATGTTAAGAAACAGACCGGGGCCTCTGTTGGGTATAGTAAGAAGCATCCTGTTCTTTTCTGGTTTTTCTCTGCGATGGCTATTATGAGTCTTGCTAGTTCCCTTACAGGTATGCTTAGTTGGGTTCCCTTTCTGACAGATCTGGGGTTGCCTGAACATATGTTTGGATATCTTGGCTCGGCGATGGCGGCCACGGGGATTTTTGCCCCCCTTCTTGTATCGAAGCTTTATACGAAAGGGCAAGAGAGAAGTGTTCTTTTGTATGCGACAATTTTGCAGGCCGTTCTTCTTCTTGCTATCTTTTCTGTTGGCGGCTTGGGACTGGCATTTCTTATTCTTCTTGGTTTTACCTTCCTTGAACACGGAGAGTTTCCTGCTGGGCGAGTTTATTTCCACAGGTTTGTTCCTTCTCGATTGAGAGCGACTGTTGGTTCGGTGGAGAGCATGATTATTGCTGTTATTGGGATTATCGGGCTTCCGCTTGCCGGATGGCTTGTTGATTCTATTGGTGCGCAGTATACGATTGCCCTTTCTGGGATTGTTATGATTCCTGCTGCGGTAATCTTTTATAGCCTGAAAGATAAGGAATGATTACTTGTAGATATTTTTTCTATTTCCTATTTTATGAACTCTGATGGTGTTTGATTCTAACGTGAAGATCACCCTGAAATCTCCTACTCTGAGACGATAGTCGTTCTTTGTTCCTTTCTTTTTTTCTAGATCTACTCGCTCCCCTCGTGCGAGTTTTTCGATTTGCTTTATGATGCGCATTCTCACGAAGGGTTCACATTTTTTTAGGTCTCGTTTGGCATTCTTAGAGAGGTGAACAGAGCTCATTTACTTGACTCCAAAGAGTTCCTTGATTTCATCTAGGGAATACGTCTCTCCTTTCTCAAATTGTTTCTTTGACTCTTCGATGTCTTTTTTTGTTTCTTCGGTGTAGTCTAAGGAGTCTTCTAGGATTCTTTCTATTATTTCATTATAGCTTTCTTTTTCAGAGATTCTCTGCTTGAGAAGGATTGCTTTGACGTGGTTGCTGATTTGGATGGTTGTTTGTGACATTTTATAGTTTTGTTATAGCGTGGTTATAGTATTTAAGTTTTTGCTTTGAGAGGTGGTTTTTTATAGCCTGAAAGATAAAGAATCGTAACATTTAAATACTGGACAGCTGTCTAATAAGAAGGACAGATAACCAGAAAAATGGACAGGAAAATCATGTCGAGGTTTTTTGATGAACCTGCACGGGAGTTTCACGTGCGGGAGGTAGCTCGTGCTGTGCGGAAGTCTCCTACTACGGTTTCTAAGGAGTTGAAAGGGCTTGTTAAGGAAGAGTTGTTGGTTTCTGAGAAGAAGCGAGGGCATTTGCTTTTCAAAGCAAATTCTCAAGATGAGGCGTATAAGCGAGAGAAGCAAAGGTATAATGTTGATCGGCTTTTTGAGAGTGGGTTGGTTGAATTTTTGAAAAAGAAGTATTCTTCTGAAGCTATTGGATTATTTGGGAGTTTTGCGAAAGCGGAGAATGATCCTCGGAGTGATATTGATGTGTTTGTGATCAGCCCTGTTGAGAAAGAGGGTGATTTGAAGGAGTTTGAGAAGAAACTTGGGTTGCCCATTCAGTTGTTTGTGTTTTCTCGGAAAAAGGTTGATGAGATGCGAATGAAGAATAAAGAACTCTTAAATAATTTGGTTAATGGGATTATTCTAGATGGTTATTGGAGGGTGTTTAGATGAACTTTGAAGAGATGGTTGCGTCTGGTAGGATCAAGAAGGTCTCTTCAGATGTTGATAAGATTGAGGCGCTGATTCTTCAGACAAAGAATGATCTGCGATTTCTCTGTGATCAGGAAGTGAGTGAGATTTCCGCTCGGACTCTCGTCAGCAGGTATTATGATTTGTTTCGGGGTTTGCTTGAAGCAGTTGCTCTGCGTGAAGGTTACAAAATTTATGGTCATGAGGAATTTGATTCG
This sequence comes from Candidatus Pacearchaeota archaeon, assembly GCA_002687255.1. Taxonomy (GTDB): domain Archaea; phylum Nanobdellota; class Nanobdellia; order Pacearchaeales; family GW2011-AR1; genus ARS50. The sequence continues at coordinate 5,541 of NYZR01000023.1, forward strand.
TTTTTGGTGTTTAAAGGCGAGAAGGAGATGGCTGCAGAGTTTGTCCGGTGGAGATCCCTTAGGCATGGAATTAATTATGATGGTAAGAAGATTGCTCCAGATCTCGCTTCGGAGATCATCGCAGAAATTAAAAAGGCGATTGACGTTTTGTTGGAGAGGTATTTGGAGGTGGAGGGATGAAAAGAGAAACTATTAAGGGAATAGAAGAAAGAATTGAGCAGTTGAGGGGAGATATCCCTTACCTGGAGAAGGCCGTGAAGAAGAGAGATCCAAAAGGGATAGAGAGGTCTTCTCATTTCCTTATTTATCTCCTGCATAAGATTGCGAAAAATGCTGTGCAAATGGGGACGGGAGATGCAATTAGCGTGATGAACGATTTCATTTACAAACAGAAGTTGAGAAAGATGCAAGAAGAGAGGAAATATGTTAATGTGAAAAAGCAATATTCCATCTGGTCTAAGGGTTATGATGCCACGAATAATGTGGCGATTTATCTTGAGGAGAAACATTCTGGGAAGTTTATTGGAGGGGTTAAGGGAAAGCGTGTTTTGGACTTTGGGTGTGGGACTGGAAGATATTCTGTTCCTTTGGCAAAGAAAGGGGCGGGGGTGACAGCGATCGATTTTACACAGGGCATGTTGAACGAAGCGAAAAAGAAAGCTAAGAAGGAGAAAGTTGAGATTGATTTTAGCCTGCAGGATATCACGAAGTATGAATCCCTGCAGACGTTTGATCTTATTATTTCCATGTTGGTTTTGGATCATATAAAAAGTTTGAGAAAAATTGTTAGGGTTATGAAGAAGGCAAGTCATGTAGGGACAGAAGTAGTTATTTCCAATATTCATCCATCTTGGATCCTGAAGAACTTTTCTAAATCCGGGAAAGAACAAGGATATCTTGTTGAAGGTTATGTTACTGACCAGTTTTACCACCCTCTTGAAGAGTATGTCTCTCTTTTCGGCGGTGCTGGATTCATTTTGAGCGATGTGAAAGAAGTTATTTATGAGAATCAATATCAGAATTTCAAGAGGTTTGAGGGTTCTAGGATTTTCAAGGATCGACCTGTTTTGTTGATGATGAAGTTTCGGAGGGTTGAATGAATAAACGAGGTCTAGAAATGGGATTCGCATGGCTGTTCGCCATTATTGTTGGGGCTGTGATCTTGTTTCTGGCTGTGTATGGAACGACGCAGTTTATCGATACTAGTAGGGATGTTAGTGATTCTCAGATTGGGGCGGAATTGCAGGTCTTGTTGGAACCTTTAGCTTTGGGATTGGAGGATGGGAAGATGGCTCGGTTGGAGATGCCTCTTCGGACGAGGATTTTTACGACGTGTAATGAGATCGGGACGTTCGGGCAACAGTTGGTTGCGGTGGCTACGCAGTCTGGTGTCGGAACGCAGTGGCAGAAGCCTGGTGTTGCCAGTCCGAGTTATCATCAGTATTTCTTCCATGAGGTTCCTGCTGAGGGGAAGGAGTTTGTTGTTTTGTCGAAAGGGTTCGATCTTGGGTTTAAGATTGCAGATGTGATGACTATCTGGCCGGCTGAAGAGAAGTATTGTTGGGTGAATCCCCCTAGTGATTTGGAGGCTGAGTTGGAGGCGTTGAATCCTGGAAATATTGATACGGTTGTTAGTACTGAGGCGTGTGCTGTTGGTTCTACTTCAGTCTGTTTTACTTCTTCTGATTGTGATGTGGATGTTTCTGTTGTGTCGCAGAGTGTGACTAAGGATGGAGAGACCGTGTTTTATGATAAAGGGTTGGTGTGGGCCGCTATTTTCTCGGATGCTGATTTGTATGAATGTCAGGTTCGTCGTTTAGGGCGGCGGGGGGCTGAGCTTGCTTTGTTGCATGTTGCTAAGTCTGAGTTGCAGAGTTCGAGGGGGTGTTCTACTAATTTGGAGGGGAGTTTAGGTGTTTTGGCCGATAGTGCTCGGTCTTTGTCTGGGTCTGAAGGGTTGGCTGGTTTGAGGGTGCAGGCTGATGATTTGGAAAGGAGGAATGACCTTTTGGGTTGTGGGTTGTTTTAATGTGCGAGTTTCCAGAGTGAGTTGAAGAAAGAGGTGAATGATTGTGCTACTTTTTTATTGTGGATGACGATGACGCTTGGCTGATCCCAGTCGTAGATCATTACTGTGTTGCCGAAAATTCCCAGAGGTGTTGGACTTATGGACCCTAATAGTTTTTCCTGTAATAGTTTTGTTTTTTGATATTCTTTCATTGAATCCTTGTCTGCGAGGATCATTTTACAATCGATTTTTCTTTTGATTCTTTCCTTGTGCCAGTGTTTCCATAGATTGTTCCATTGGGTGCTTCTTTTTGTTGAGACCCCGAGGGCGAGCCATTCTTTATCTTGCTCTTTTTCTAGTGTCTCGAAGATTGCTGTTTTCACTCCTTCGAATCCTTCGTAGACGAGGGTGTGGCCTTCTTCTGATGTGGTGGGGGCAATTATATTGAGTTGAGGGATGAGTTTTTCTGCTTCTTTTTCCTGTTCTTCAAACTCTTTTTTCTTTCTTTCTACATAGTCTTTGATTTTCTCCGGGTGTGCAGCTTGAAAGTATTTCACGTTGTTTTTTAGAGAGGAGGAGACAAGACCTTTTTCTATGAGTTTGTCTAGAATTTCATAGATTTTCCCGCTGGAGATGTTTGCTTCTTTTACTAATGGGCCTGTTGAGGAGAACCCTGTGCGGAGGAGGGCGAGGTAAGTGAGTGCTTCTGATTTTGTGAGGCCGATTGCTTCGAGTGCTTGTGTTTGCATGGGTTTTTTAGGGGGTTGGAGTATTTAGATGTTTTTATTACTCCATACTAGGTGGTAGGAGATACTTATAATGGTGCTCGTTATTACTTGAGCATGGCAAAAACGCCTAGGAAAACGAACATGGAAAACGAAACAATAGAACCGATGACACGCCAACGATGGCAAGCATGGCTTGACCTAGCCAACCTTGGAAAGGAAAGTTGGATACAGCCAGGGCTTAATGGTAATGCTTCTGCTCTGGAATCTCTTGATGATTGTTCTAACAAATATATTGAGCATAATTTGGATTGGACTCCAGGGAAGCCAAGCAAGGTCTTGACCTGGAGAATGGATTTTGAGAAACCGAATTACTTTTTCGAGAAGTCTGGCAGATTGCTCTTGCCATTCATGGGAGAGTGTAGTTTGACAGGAAAGTCTCTTCGAGAGGGAGCGAAGCTTCGTTATCATACCTATACTGTGTTTAGCGATAGATTTCCCACCTCTTGTGTTTTTGATCACTGGGATTCTGAACATTCTGATCCAGACTATGCATTGCGTCACTGGTTTGGGAACGACCAACACGAAGAAGGTTTGTCTCTTTTGACTACCTCCCCTTATGGCTTTAAGGATGCCTTGAAGAAACATATTGTGCAGTATTCTGAATTGAGAAAGGGTGTGCTTGATAGGCGTGTTGATGCGACTGATGAAGAACAGAAGAACGTGGTTGGTTGTTTTAGGCCGTATGAGTAGATTTTAAATACGTCCTTGATGTTTGATGTTTAGGAGAAGAGGAAACATGACATATCGCAGATATTCCAAGTATTCTATAGAGAACCCTAGAGTCTGGGCCATTGGTCAAGATAAGGATGCCCCCTTAGAAGTTCCTCAATTGATACAATTGTTGAAGAATTATGGAATAAGGAAGGGGAATTTACTTGACATGGGGTGTGGGGTGGGAAGCCATGTGTATGAATTTTCAAAAAAAGGATTTGAAGCGAGGGGTGAGGATGCTGATCCGGCTAAGATTACCTTTGCTCAAGAAAGATGGCCCGAGCTTGATTTTGGTGTGGGAGATATGCGAAAGCTTGATGCAGTAAAAAGGTATGGTGCAATCTTGTGTATTAATAGCATTCTAGTATTTAATGAAACAAATCAAGAAGTGTTGCAGACCCTGAAGAATTTTCATAGGGCACTAAAAAAGAAGGGGTTGCTTATCGTTGAAATGAGTAATCCATTTCATTATATTAAGGATAAATCTTTTAAGGAGACATTTGTAGATCGTGGCAAGGATCGAAGGGCTTTTGGTTTGAAGGTGGATTATGAAGAAGATGTTAATCCCGATAGACAGACGATGATCAGCAAGAGGACCTTCTATCGGTTAGATAATGAAAAGAAGGTTGGTGTTTTTAGGAAAGAGACTCGGATGTTCTTTCCCCAGGAGCTGCAGTTCTTTTTGGAGCAAGCTGGCTTTTCTGTTGAAGGGATCTTTGGTGGGATCGGTGGGAGGAAAGGGTTAAGAGGGGCTAGGCGAATATTGGCTGTTGGGAGGAAGAAATGATGGTGAAAACAAGGGGATTGGAATCATGCCTAAGATAGCACTCTTAAGAGGGGGTGCCGCTAGTGGGAAGTCCACTGCTTTTGAGGGTTTGCGGAAGAGTGGGAGGTTAAAGGGGTGGGCGTTTATCGATCACCCTTGGCTTAAGGAGGGATTTAAGGGAATGAAAGATAAGAGAGAGTTGCAGAAGAAGGCACTGTTCGGTTTGATGAAGCCGCTCATGAAAGAAAAGAAGAATATTATCCTTGAAGAGATGTCTGCTCAGACGGTCAGGAAACAAGTTGGATATTATGTTAGGAAATATGGATATACGTTTGTTGTTTTCCAGTTTGAGGTTGCTTCCGGGGCGTTTGATAGGAATTTGGCGAGGGTTCGGAAGGGGGACAAGATACATAAAAAGACGATGACGAGGAAGTTTGTTGATGAGAGTCATGCAGATCATCAGAGGAAAGTTGACAGAGAAGGGATTGTTGTTAATACTAGTGAGATGGGGAAGAAGAAGGTTGTGGGAGTTATTTTGAAGGGGTTGGGGGTGCGGGGATGAGCCAGGAAAAATACACCTACAAGAAAT
>NYZR01000024.1 GCA_002687255.1 Candidatus Pacearchaeota archaeon
CGCTCACAGATACGAGGAGCTTCGCAGCGCAGCGAGAAAGCCCGCAGTGATAGTGAGTCGGAGAGAACTGCCCCGTTCAAATCTCTTCCCCAGATACTAATGGCCCTTGGGGCCATTATGATCCTGCGGAGATTTGAACTCCGGGCCTCTGGCTCTCTTCGACGCTCCGAAGAGAAAAAGCACCCTCATGGGCACCCATCTTATAAGACCAGCGCTCTAAACCAGACTGAGCTACAGGATCCTAATTAAACAGAAAAACAGATATGTAAAGCTTTCTCTTTCTCACTTCTTACACAACACCAACGCCCGAGAACCATCTTCCTGTGGGAAGAACTCGACCTCACTGAAATAAATCCTCATCGCCTCTTCAAACTCCTCCTTCGAATACCGACGGATCGTTGCCACGAGAATTTGATCACCCTTGTAGAACGCAATGAACTTGTCACCAAGGATTACCTTCTTATCCTTCTTCACGGTGTAATACGACTCAATCCTCGAGTTCTTCAATCGAGTCCCAAACTCAAGCTCATCTTCTTTGAAACCAATCTGCGTCAAGATCTGACCCAAAAAATTATTATGAATATCCTCACCAAACCGCTTCGCCACCGCCTCATCATTATCTGTCTTCAACCCCATCCCAATCAACAACGAATCAATATCGCCATCCATAGCCTCGGCAATCTCGTGCATGACCTCATGAAGCTCAAAGTTGTTTACCGTCCCCCCAAGAAACAGAAAAAAATTCTTCCGAAACTTATCATCTCGTAACAACGCAGAAATATTCTCCAAGTTATCAAAGTCAGAAATGTTCCACCGGAACTCAATGACTTCTCTCTTCTCCGCCTCCCTAATATTCTTAATAGCTTCAGTAACCATATAACTACTAATATCAATGGGGCAGTATCGCACCGGAGCCTGCTTCGCAAGCGCATCAATACACGGAATCGCCTTCAACCCATCACCACAACCGATATCAATAATATTAATCCCGCTACCATTCAGCACCTTCTGAGAGATCTCACCGACATGCTTCTTGATCAACTGGAATTCCTTATGGGTGCTGCCCTTCTTCCCCTTCACACTATCAATATTCAAATACGCCTTCGCCTGCTCCTCCTCAAGATACCACAACTTAGAATCCGCAATATTCCACACTCTCGTATTCCCCTCAAGTGAATAACCCCGTCTGAGAAGTTCCTTGAAGATAAGATCATTAACTTTCATGCTAAAACCACCAAATATCCCTTTTTATGCCTTTGCCCAGGAGATGATCACTCTCCAATAAGAACATCTTCGCTCACCGCTGCGAGGAGCACCACAGCGCAGCGAGGATGCCCGCAGCAAGAGTGAGTCGAAGAAAAATGCCCCACAGGAAGAGAAGATCGGAGATACACAAAGGGGTTTGGGGCAACGCCCCAAGAAAAGAAAAGCCATTCTCTCCGATTCACTATTGCTCGAATCCCCTCACCGGCTCGGGGACTCGCCACGGTGAACGGAGATGCCCCCACCGAGCAGGCGGCAAACTTCCGTGGGATTCCACCATGTGCTAATCCCCCTTTATGCCCCCACCGGGAGTCGAACCCGGGTCTCCGCCGTTCTTCACCGAAGTGCGAAAGGGCGGTATCCTTGGCCACTAGACTATAGGGGCATAAACACCAAAGAAAAAAGAGGCTTTTAAATCTTGTCAATAAACTAAGAAGACAACGTAAACCCCGGAGGGAAACGATTCGCAGGTTCCTCTCACTCTGTCAACAATCGTGGGGCGGTTGCCTGATAGATATTATACACCATTACCTGATCGGCCCAAGAAGATATCAACGAAGAAGAACCAAGAGAAAAGTCAGAAGAGGTTCTCTGAAGCTCATCATATTGCTGCTGCAAACGTAAGGCAGCAGCAGAAACTCTCTGAAAAGCCTCATCCTCAACACGTCCGATCCTCTCCTCTTCATCCCTCAGAGAGCGCAACTCAGGATTATCCTCAAATTCCTCATCCTCAGCACGGATTCCCCCACAAGTCGATTCCCAAAAAGAATAACTGTCAGAAGAGGCATCAACATATTCTTGATGAGCGAAAGCAAACTCATGAAAAGAAGGCATAATTTCTGGATGCATAAGAAAAGAGGGATGATAATCTTTCACATCCCCCAGTAATCGATGAATCTTTCTTAAATTACCATGCTTAAAAGTAAAAGTATATGGATGTTCAGCAAGTGCATGAAGATCTTCTGCTCGAATCCCTTCGAAATATTGCTCATCTAAATCAGGGCGAAAAATATTCCCCCAGACATAAGGCTGCCCACAATCTTCACACGGATCACGGAACACACCAAAATTCTGCAAACGATACCGAGGATCAAACAGAACATAAGAAAGGGCCTTCGGCAACCCCTCTCCCCCCAAGGCTTCGGTAATACCAGAAAAGTGGTCTCGATAGAAAATCCTATTCTTCTCCTTCTTCACGAGAGCAGCCCTTCCAGTTTCATCTAAATCTACCTCTTGATGGAAAGGAAGTCCAAGATCTGCAACATAACTTGCAAGCGCATGAGCAAGAAGGGGGCACTCTTCAGAAGAGGCATCCTTATCATTCTTAACTTGAAAAGCAAACCTGCCTCCAAGAGAAAACGTCTTGAAATAAGATCGGCCCGTCCGTCCCACCCGGAAAGAAGAATTGGAAACATCAAAATCATCAATCAGGTCAAAGTGCTCTGTCAACCGCTCAAGATCTGAAAGAGGAGCATGTAAAAGAACATGTGCCATAAAATCACGAAAATAAAGTTCTCCGAATTCCTCAGGACTTATATCCACGACACCAGTGTATGTTCCCACAGGAAGTGCATCAGAAAGAGAATCAGAAAGAGATTCTCTCAAGGATATTCTCCCCCTGGGGGATAGCTGCTGCGAAAAAGAAAACTGTTGACCAGCAAGTGTCACCACAGAACCTTCTGCAACAGAAGCCTTTGGAGAAAGAGGGGCTAACCGATACACATCACCCACAGATTGATCTCCGTTAGGAAAGAACTCCTTTGAAGTCAAGAAGAGCATATGATCTCCCTTAAAGAGAATTTCATACGCTTTATCAGGATCAAGCACACCCTCAAAGGCACGAATGTCATTCTTCTCAACAATCTCAGAAAGAGAAGCACCCTGGCTAGGCAAAAGACGAACAGATGCCGGAGAGGTATCAAGAAGAGCAGGCCTCTGATCCATGGAAAGCTCAATACTCTGATTGTCCTCGAGTTCCTCAAACTCTTTATGAGTGAGATATTTGCTTCTCAACTGTGGATCAATCTTCTCCTCAGTCAGGACTCCATCGTCCAACATTGCTCGCAGCACTCCAGGAAGCCTCCGATGAAAATGTTCTTCACTATACTGGCTGTATTCAGCCCCTTCTCGAATAGTCCAAAAAACAGACATCAATCGTTTATCTAAAAAATGAGGATCATGATAATCAAAAAGCTTGTCGTGATCAACAGCCGTTAAAGCCCACCTCTCCAAAATTCTCTGAGAATACCAATCCATGAAAGTGGAAGCATCATCCCCTTGCGTTCTTCCCTCATACCGCTCTCGCAAGGTTTTCAACAAAGCCTCCCTCACAAAAGGATGCCCCCTGTCCCGTGAGACCCTTCTAGTTTGGTTCTCGAAGCCGGCGTCCTGAGCATGATCCGGATAAACCTCCCAAAGAGCATCTATAAAAGAAAGTTCCTTCCTAGATGACCTCACCAAAAGAGAAGCGTCATGCACACCTTGCCAAAGCGGTAAAAACCCATTAGAATAAGGAAGCTCCACACAATGCCCTCCAGAAGAACAAGGAACGAGACCTTGATCCTGCTCAACCTCACACCAAACATCAGAGCCATCTTCACGTCGAAGAGTAGTTTGCTTGAAAAGTTTCGCAGGCCGAACCATGTCTCTCAAGAAACCAACTAAAGAACTTGCAGCCGAAGAAACACCAGGGAGAACCTGAGATTCCTGCCAAAATGCCTGGACAGTATCCCAGCCAGAAGAAGGATCTTCCTTATGTGCCTCTGCGAAACCCTCCTCAAAAGTAAAAGCCTTTCCTAAAGTTTCCACAGCTTCTTTAAGATCGTGCTTCTTTTGATAAAGTGCAAACATAATCGCCAAATCTTCTCGATCATCAAACGTCCTATGATATCGTCTCTCAAAAAGATCCTTAGACCCATTCCAAAGCCTCTCAATCCGGCGAGGATTCTTCGCTCCAAGAATCTCTTTTTCAGCACCCCACCTCTCCCTAAAAAGATCCTTCTTCTCCATCTCACCCCGGCTATCATAGGAACCGCTCCCTGAAGGCCAATTACATCGCATTTGCGCTTTCAGCTCAGGAACAGCAAGATCGGGAATATACCTCTTAGATAAATTCAAAATGCCTAGAAGATTCTGAGAAATCAGAGCATGCGCCTCCCCGACATTTCCATCCTCAAGAGACTTTCGAAACTCCTGCTCAAGAAATTCTGCTAGATTGGTAAACGCTGGCCCTGGCCCCAACCCTCGGGGATCTTCTTCTTGAATAGGAATAACCTTTTGCATAAAAAAAGCAAGTAGTGCACCTTAAAAAGAATAACGGTGGTGCACCCCACAAAACTTAAATCTTCAACCTCATAGAAGTTGAATGAGATAAAGGTTCTAAAGAACCTTTAAAAACTTCCTTAACTACACAACACCATGACAGCATCCATTCTCCTCGCCATCATCTCTGTCCTCATTATCCTCGAAGGCCTGTTCGTCGCCGTCTTCCCCAAAAAAACCAAACGACTCACGAACAAACTCTTCAAAAACCCCAAGAAGATCAAGACCATCGGACTGATCGAACTCTTGATAGGTATAGCGCTTTTTGTCCTCTCTCTTTCCCTCAGATAGATGTCACGATGAAGTGACAATAAAGCAAAGATTTATATACTCTCCACAAATGGGCACCCCATGAGCAGAACATTACTAATTGTAGAAGATCATACCGCCACAAGAGACCTTCTAAGAGAGCTATTTGGAATGGTTGGAGACTACGAGATCACAGAAGCAGCCAACGGAGCAGAAGCACTAACTCACCTAAGAGAGAGAACATATGATGCCATGACCACTGACGGAGACATGCCTCGGATGAACGGAGATGAGCTCCTCGAAACAGCAAGAAACGAAAACCGACTCCCAGGGAAATACGCCATGATCTCTGCAAACGCAAGCAAACTCCAAGCAATGAAAGAAGAGCTCCCAGACATAAAACTCGTAAGCAAACCAGTAGACTTCACAGCAATCAAACAACTAAGCGACCACCTCTCATCCTAAAAACCGATCTTCCCACCTTCTCATACTTCTTTCATCAATCCTAACACTTACACCCTCACGACTCTCTCGCTTTCTCAACCCTCTAAACCAAAACCCTCCCAACACCCCAAAAAACATCCCGGACAAATGAGCCAAGTTCCCCGTATTACTAATCGGATTCCCCGAAAAGAAAGCCACCGCCCCCAACACATCCCCCCCAGCCCAGAACACGCCAGCCAAAAGCATCGGCATCGGCATTCCGAACGCCCAGACCGTCATCCCCGGCCGAAGAACAACAAGCGCCCCGATAACCCCAAAGATCGCCCCGGAAGCCCCTAAGGAAGAAGAATAAAACCCAACCGAAAACACATTAGCCAACACCCCAGTAATCAGAAACACCCACAGAAATTTCCGAGACCCAATCTGCGATTCCAAAATCCCTCCGAACAACAACAATGCAAACAGATTATACACCAAGTGCCCCAAACCCCCATGCAAAAACACCGCCGAAACAAACCGCCACACATCTCCAGTCAAAGCCTCACCATTCAACACAAAAATCTCTGTGAATCCCGGAACAACAAGTTGTAACACAAAAATCCCAACCATGATCACCGACAACCATACAAAATAAAACTTCATGTCTTCAGCCATCACAAGCCCTAACAAGCTAGAATTAAAAACTTAACCTTTCCCATCCATCGAGAAACAAACCGTCACACCATCTGAGTTATCCGCATAAAATCGATAAGAAGGATCCAAAACATCAAGATCTAACGTAGCAACGTCTCCTGGATTATGAACAACAGAAGCAGATGCCCTCGCCGCCCCATTCCCAAAAGGCACCAAGCAGCAATACCTCAACGTGCTCGACTTTGGAACACCCCCACCATTATCACTCTCGGAAGCATCGTCGCCCCTACGCTTCTTAGGTATAGACACAAATGTATAATACTCCCCATCAGGATCATAATCAATCGTAGGCATAAAACCCACACAAAAAACCAGCTTTTAAACCTTCCGAAAGTAACACCGTAAACGCCATTCTTAAAAACCTCAAACCCCTCAAACCAAGATGCCCAAAAAAAAGAGCCCACCAAAACAAGAACCCCAAAAGAACCATTCCCTCAAAACCGCTCCCGAAAAAAAACCAACCCCAGAAACCCCTTCCCACAAAAACCCCCAACAAGAAACCACCTTCTCCCACACCCAAGCCCAACTCCAAAAAGCCCTCAAACATCTAAAGATAAGCGAAGACGCCGAAACCCTCCTCGAACACCCCAAAGAATCACTCCAAGTCACCATCCCTCTCAGAATGGATGACGGCTCCCTGAAAACCTTCCAAGGCTACCGAGTCCATTACAACGATGTCCTCGGGCCAACGAAAGGGGGCATCCGATTCCATCCACAAGTCTCCTTAGACGAAGTCACCTCACTCGCCTTCTGGATGACCATCAAAACCGCAGCCGTCGGCCTGCCCTTCGGCGGAGCCAAAGGAGGCGTCATCGTCGACCCCAAATCCCTTTCCAAAAAAGAACTAGAGCGCCTTTCGAGAGGATACATCAGAGCCATCTATGACTTCATCGGCCCAGACAAAGACATCCCTGCCCCAGACGTCTACACCAACGGACTCGTCATGGCCTGGATGGCAGATGAAGTCAACACCATCGCACGAAAGCAGATCCCTGCAGCCATCACCGGAAAACCAATCTCCCAAGGCGGCTCCCAAGGCCGAGAAGAAGCCACTGCTCTCGGCGCCTACTACGTCCTCAAAGAACACGAAAAAGCAAACTCCTGGGCGCCAAAGAAAATCACCGTAGCAGTTCAAGGATTCGGGAACGCAGGCTACCACATCACACAAATGCTTCATGACGATGGCTACCAAATCAAAGCTGTCTCCGATTCCAAAGGCGCCCTCCTCGCCAAAAAAACCCTCGATCCCAAGTCGATCATGGAGCACAAAGAAAAAGCCGGAAAACTCGAAGGAGTCTTCTGCCACGGCACCGTCTGCGACCTCGTCGACCATGAAAAAATCACCAACGCTGCTCTCTTAGAAGCAGATGTAGACCTCCTAATCCTGGCCGCCCTCGAAAACCAAATCACCAAAGATAACGCCAAGAACATCAAAGCGAAAACGATCCTAGAAATAGCAAACGGCCCGACGACGCCAGAAGCAGACGAGATTTTAGAAAAATCTGGTTCCGTGATAATCCCAGACGTCCTCGCCAACTCCGGCGGCGTTACTGTCAGCTACTTCGAATGGGTGCAAAACAAACGGGGGTTGCAGTGGACAGAAAAACAAGTCCACAAAAAACTCAAACCTATCATGACCTCCGCCTATGCAGACATAGCAAAAATAGCGAAAGAAAAGAAAACAGACCTCCGAACAGCAGCCTATATCCACGCCCTCAAGAGAATCAGCCAAGGCATTGATGATAAAGGAACGGCCTCTTACTTCCAAGGATAACCGCAACTCTTAAATACCCTTCTCCTTAATCACAACTATGAATACACAAACCCCGAGGTTTGTTCATTTCTCGCACTGAAGCGAACTTTTCTAGTCCTAACTTCAACAATTCTTTTAAACTCTCTAAAACTACAGAGAGAGGGGTGCATTAACCCCACAGCATGGCGGTTGTAGTTCATTGGTAGAACGCACGGTTGTGGTGAGCGAGATTGCGAGACAATCTCACGCTTGTGAATAACGAGCGAGCTCGTGAATTCCGTGAAAAGAGAGTTCGATTCTCTCCTTCCGCTTTCCTTATGCATTCTTAGGAATGCATAAGCCGAAGGCATCGAACTCTCGTAGAGAGGACGATTACCCCAGTGCCCAACTGGACACGAGTGGTCGCCGAGGAACTTGCTTCCTCGTGCGCTCTCCTTCCGCACAAACAGGAAAACAAAAATGAAAATCAACATAGACACCGTAAAAGGATTCCAAGACTCGCTCCCCCCACAGTCACAACTCCGTGAAAAAATAAAAAAAGTATTCCAAAAAAACGCCCAGAAAGCCGGCTTCCAACCCCTCGAAACCCCGATCATCGAATACGAAGAACTCGTCAAATCAGACACACTCCCTTCAGAAGGAGAAGACGAAGCGGTCAGAGACAGATTCAAACTAGAAGACCGAGCCGGCAGAAATCTCTCCCTCAGATACGAATTCACCTTCCAACTAGCCAGAATCTTCAAACAAAATCCCAACCTCAAACTCCCCTTCAAACGATTCCAAATCGGCCCGGTCTTCCGAGACGAACCCATCAAACAAGGCAGAACAAGACAATTCACCCAATGTGACATAGACATCATGGGCGACGACTCACGCTTAGCAGAAGCAGAATGTCTCTCAGTCATCAACAACACACTGGAAGACCTACAAATCAAAGGAACGACAGTCCAACTCAACAACCGAAAACTCATGAACGCTATCCTCGACTCCGTCAGAATAACAAAACCACAACAAGTCCTCCGAGAACTCGACAAACTCGGCAAGCTCCCCATCGAAGACATAAAAGTCAACCTCCGCAAAGTCGCAGACGTCAATCAGATCCTGACGCTCTTCAAACTCCTCGAAAAAGACCTCTCCTTCTTCAAAGAAAACAGTTTCGACGGAGCACAAGAAATCGAAGACCTCATAGCACTCTGCAAGGAATACAACATCAAAGCCTCATTCAGCCCAACCCTCATGCGAGGCTTCGCCTACTACACCGGAAACATCTTCGAGATCCTCTCGGAAAACGGCACCTCCCTCATGGGCGGCGGCCGCTTCGACAACCTCGTAGGAAAATACCTAGACAGAAACATCCCAGCCGTCGGATGCTCCTTCTCCCTCGAAGCCCTCATCGGCCTCCTCCCCGAACTGAAAAACCTTCCCGTAAAACCAGTGAGCAAAGCACTCATCATCTCCCTCGACCAAACAGAAGATGCCATCGCCCTAGCAACCACACTAAGAAAAAACAACATCCCCACCCAAATAACCGAAGACAAACCCGGCAAAGCCCTCGAATACGCCAACTCCTACCAAATCCCCTACACGATCTTCATCGGCCAGGCCGAAATCGTCAAGAAGAAACTCAAACTGAAGGATATGAATTCCGGTGATGAAACATTATTGACAGAAGCTGCGCTGGTCAAGAAACTGAAGAAATAACCAAATAATTAAGTAGTAACCACAACACAAAAAAACATGTCACACACAAAAACAAGAGCAAATAAAGTAAGAATCATAATCCTAAACGCAAACCCTGAAGGGGGCGTAGAAGGAGGAAGAGAAACGGTAAACATAAGATTCAGAAGTGACCGATTTGGAGAAGACAATCACGCACTGACCGCCTCAGAATATCGAGCAATCCGAGAGACAGAACAACACTGGGCAGAATACCGTGGGATCTTTCCGGTAAGGGTCTACGGAACTGGCCTTCGCCACTAACTTCCAAAAACCTTCAAGCTAATCCTCTTCCTCCAAAACCCCTTCCAACTCCTCAACCTCTCGCTGTTCTTGCAGAGCAACCTCAACCTCCCTCCGCATCTCCGCCAACAACGCACTATGCTTCCGCTCATGCAAAGCCTTCATCCACACCCAAATCTCCTCATGATGCCCCTCCTGCTCAACAACAAGCTTCTCCTGCGTATCCAAATGCAACAAAGAATAGAAAGTAGCTAACTGCTCTTCCGCACTCTTCCCGGCAAAAGCCGAAAAGGCCAGCTTCTCCTCCCTCGTCTTAAAAATCCCTTGCAACTTCGAAAACAAAGCCTTCATATGATCTCCAACAGCAATCTTCCGAGTCGGCAACGAAATCCCGGTCTCCATCTCCCGCTGCTTATCCACCACAATTCTCTTAATCCTTCTCGTTTCAGTCGACAGAGCCTTCCCCAAAGCACCCATCAACTCATTCAATGTCACCTTCCGCTGCCGAGGCAACGGCGTCCGAGGAACAAGCACGGGAATATCCTCGTCCAACTCCAACCTCTCCTGCACATGCCCTTTCTTCTCTTCCTTCCCAAACAAAATCGCATCCAAACTCGGCAAGTCCTCATGCAACAACACCTCGCTCTTCAGTCTCAAAAGAAAAGCAGAAGCCAACAACACCTTCGACGAAACAAAGAAATCCGCCTCCTCCAGTTCCCGAACCTTATCTAAATACTTCCCGGCCAACACAGAAAGATCAATATCCCACGGCTTCAACTGCTCTGTATTAATCAGATCGTAAATAATCCCCTGCCAACTCACCTGCTGCCCAAACAGCAGCCCCTGCACTTGTTCCTGCTGCGGACTATGAACAACCACTCCAGCAGATTCCCTTCTTGGTTGTTCATGCCCGGGGAGCTTGCTCCCCGACGTCTCCACAACAGCCCCTTTCACCCCATCAAACGACTTACTAATTTCAGCCGCAATCCTCTCTTCCATCCCATTCAAGGACAGAACTGCTATTTATGCCTTCTCATACACCCCTAAAACGCCCAAAAACACCCCTCTCGTCCCCCAAAAAGGACAAAACCCAACTGTTCCCATTCAGAAGTTACAACATATCGAAACATTTAAATAGCCTTTATGCATCAATATACTATCACCTCTTTTTCCCCAGAAGAGGACGTATCATCGATCTATTTTATCTGATGGTGCCTCCTCTTCTAGGGTTTCGATTTGTTATANCTATTAAGTAACNTCAAACGAAAGACTTAAATACCCAAANATTATGAAATTTGCATGGANANCCAAGAAAGAANAGAGNANNAGAANGAAAGGTTTTAGATGGATCGATCTGAACANNACAGANATCTCTGAGATCTANCGTCCTACNCCNGGGTCAGACCCNTCTTCTGCTTATGTTGCNNACCTTNGTGCAGACCCNTTGGAAGTTTACAANCTTGTAANANATAGTTCTAATCANACNGGAAGNGGNGAAATATTTANTAANGATTCCTCTGGNAGAAACCTTGTTNTTCCNGTCACTANAGGGCCNNTCTTNGAAGCTATTAACGNNCTTTATGANCCTGAATGGGGAGAGATNGAACAAGANGAAGACCAAATGGGAGAGGCTCCTTAAAACATACAAACCCTAAGAAAAACTCCACTCAGTAATTCCCCTTCTTCTAGGGTTTATAAAAAATCATTATCTGGCCCTGGTTTTTTATGCTTGAGGTGTGGAACACCTCAGTGTATGAAACATGATCCAGTTCACATGTTTCATGAAGTCTTGAGTCCATCAAACTCCTCCAAGGACTTATGAGTTAATCCCATCTAAATCTGGGCCCTGACCGTAAGTCCATACTCCAAAAAGAGAAGTGAGATCCTATCTAAAATTAGGCACGGTTATTTCTCTTTTACCTCTTCTAAACAATCTAAGAACGCAGCGTGGTCAAGGAAAGAAGCGACGAAAATTAATTTTTAGAACCGGGACGGCGTATTTATATAGAATGTAAATGTAAACTAAGATATGTCTCAAAAGAAATATTATCAGAAACATTGGAATATCAATAAAATTAAAAAAAAGGTAAAAAATGAGCCATTTAGAAAACAAGATCCCGATGTCGAAGTTGTTAAATTCCTAAAATTTTTGAAAAAGAAAAAGGTTAGTGGAGGTATGTTGGATGTTGGTTGCGGAGGGGGCAGACATTGTTTATTATTTTCTAAAAACGGTTTTGAGACCGCAGGATTTGACTTTTCAAGCAATGCAATTAAGATTGCAAAACAATTATCTAAAAAATCAAAATTTAAGGTTTCTAGCACATCAAAATATAAGGATAACAACGAGTATGATGTTATTGTAGATTATGGTTGTTTACATCATATTCCGAAATCTAAATGGCCCGCATACAAAAAAACTATACTAAATGCTTCAAAAAAAGGAACTTATTTTTTTCTATTTGGATATTCAAAAAATTCTGAATATTTGAGAGATCATAAATTGACCAGTTTTAATAAAAGAAAGAGATTTTTGCGGCTAGGGGGGGATTATTTCCGCTTTTTTAGCATCGGTGAACTAAAAAAATTATTTCCGGAGTTTGAAATTATATACAAAGGCGAGAAGAAAACCCTGGGGAAAAACACATCCTTTTATACTTTTTATTTAAAGAGAAAATAAGGTTCTAAATTCGGGCACAGTTACCCTCTTTTTACCCGATCTCAAAACTGATATTCAGTCCCAATACTCACACCACCCCTCTTCGTGCTAACGCTCCAATCAGTAAGAAAACCTTTCCTCTTCCCACTCCCAAAAAAATACCCAGAAGATTTCTTACGTCGAGAACGCTCACCTGAGACAGGTCGATAAGGCCCGGGAGACTTATCAGGAGAACGAGAATAAACCCTAAATCCATCTCGCAAGCTTATATGAAAACGAACATTCCTCAAAGCCCGATCAATACTTCCCGCAGCATCAACAAAAACTGAAGCGAGCCTGCCAACTTGAGTATCCTCTTTTCCAGACTTCTCAAGAACATAATCCATCGCCTCGATAACCTCTTGTGGATTGGGAGTTCCCGAAGAAATACGCTTATCCGAAAAAGCCCCAAAAGTATAACCCTTCTTTCCAGTATCTGCCACCCCTGGCAGATGATTCTGAGGTCTAAATATCAAATGCCGAGTATCCGCATCATCCGCACGCAAAGAAGAAAATGCAAGACAAGGCAAAAACAAAAGAGAAGGAACCAAACCACGCATAGAATCTCCTACCAAACAGGCTATAAAAAGCCTACTTTTCTCCTTCCACACTCTCAGCTTTCTTTCCTTCAAACTCAGTATAATGACACTTCCCACACGTTCCCCTTCCCGCATGAGCAGCCAAAAAGATCCCGGGCCCACACCGAGGACAATGCTTCGCCCGCTTCAACGTGCTCCCCGCTATTTCATAGTGCTTCGACTTCTTACTCGTCAACTTATTCTTATGCTCCTTCTTTCCCTCTCCACCTTTCCCAGCTCCACCTTTCGTCGGCATTATGAAGAAGCCTCCTCTCGCAGAGCAACAAACTTTGCAGCCTGATATCGTGCATTATTCGGAACAAGATTGCGCTCCAAAAACCAAGTAGTGAGCTTAGACTTACTATCTAGATAAAGCGTGGCTGAACCATGGTTTGCTGAAAACGTATCAACCTCCTGATCAAAACATTCCTGGTGAGCTGCCCCATAATCAAATTCTTGAAGAATGACTTCTTGCTCAAATGTCATTATTCCTTATCCTCCTCTTTCTCCTCTTCCTTAACTTCCTCAGCAGGAGCCTCTTCCTTCTTCTT
>NYZR01000025.1 GCA_002687255.1 Candidatus Pacearchaeota archaeon
TTCACATCAACATACCCGTCAGTGTCTGTGGAAGCATTAGCTAACGTCGGACTAACATAAACCATCCTCGGAGCCATCCCATCATCCCCGCCCCCACTCCCTGTCAGATTCTCGATCATGATCAAAGACCCATTCATCGACGCCTTCACCCCAGACACCCATGTCCCTGAATCAACCTGCGCCTTCGTAAACTTAATAACATTGGCACACGTCGCAGACACCCCGGCCAAATCCGTCGCATCCGGACACACATACACACCCTCGTCTGAAAGATTCTGAACATAAATCGTATGGTTCCCAGCCAGCCCAGAAACCTCTGTAATATTCACCGCAGTCTTTCCGACAGAAGCTTCAATAGTCAGATTACTCACGTTCACCGTCACAGTAGAAAACAACGCCTGCACCGTCAGCCGAGTCCCATTTCCTGAATCATTAAAATCAACAAACTGATCGGTCGAATAAGACGTCCCGTCAGCCAATAGCCCGTCCTGCCGAGAAATCGCATCCCAACTAGTATCTCCCAAACGAGTATACTCATTTCCTGAAGAATCAACACTAAACACTACCTTGGTCTCATTTACATTTCCAGCACTATCATTCGCATACCCAAAGAAATCATTCGTCGTCCCAGCAGTATACGTATGAGAAGTAACAGAACTATACGTAACATTATCTGTCCCATTATACCACCACGTCGTATCCAAAACACCAGCATCGGACGAAGTCAAATTAACAGTCACATTAGTCGAAGCATACGAAGTGTTCGTAGGAGAGTCAACAGTCAAAGCAGGCGTGGTCGCATCAACCGCAAAATGCACACTCTCAGTATCATTCACATTTCCAGACGTATCATTCGCATAAACCAAAAATTGATAAGACCCGTCCAAAATACTACTATTCGTATAATTGAAATCCTGATTGTCCTCAGTTGTCATCGTATAATTCTCAGTCTCGGACACAAACCTATGCGTCACCACACTCCCGTTCTCGTTCAACGTCACATTAAAATCAAAACTCGCACTAGAGTATGTAGAATTCGCAGGCACATTAATTGTCACATCCGGCGCAGTATTCCCCTGCACAGTAACCTTCCTCTCCTCACTCGTATTCAAATTCCCTTCTTCATCAGTCCCATCAACGCTATACCAATAATCCCCATCGACCAATCTGTCCGTGATGTTCAAACTCTGGTTTATCGACAATTCCCAATCTGTCGAGTTGAACTTCGTCAAAGAGGACATGTAAAGTTGGTTCACCTCTGCTGCACTCAAAGACCTGTTCCAAATCGTAACATCATCAATCTGGCCATTGAAATCTGCATCAAAATTAATGAAATTTCCTATTCTGAATTGTCCACCAGTTATTTGTTGCTCAGTAGGAACAGTGCCCTGAAGCACACCATTGTCCTCAATACCATTAACATAAATGTCCATGGTCTGAGCTCCCGCATCATAAACCCCAACTATATGATTCCACTCGCCTATAGAATTCAGAATCCTTTTGGTTGAATATCTTTTAATTAACGAATTACCAGTATTCGCTAAACTGAAACGCCATTTGTTGTTCGTGCCGTCTGTTCCAGGAGTAAGACCATATCCCCTTGTGCCTGTCACATCGTCATAATTTACTAATCCAAAACTTTCATCAGCATCAGGATTTACCCATGCAGATATGGTTATACTACCTGTAGTTTTTAAGTGCACAGGGGTTCCAAAAGCGATATAATCATTACTACCGTCAAAGTCAACACCCCCGCCATATTTTCCTGCTACAATCTCATCAGAATCGAAACTTATTCCAGTCCCATTAGCACCATATGAACTTAGGTCTGTGAAATCACTAGCATTCTCCCCAAGATCACTCCGATTATCAAAATTCAGAAACAACAAGACATCACTATCGTAAATTGCATAATCCGTCCCGTTCCAATCCAAAGTGACATTGTCTAAATTAGCTTCAACAATACTCACATTCACATCAACATACCCGTCAGTGTCTGTGGAAGCATTAGCTAACGTCGGATCTGCATACTCAAGCAAAGGCAAAACAGTATCAACGGCATCAACACTCACCAACCGCTCCTCACTCGTATTCAAATTCCCACTTCCATCCGTGGCGTCAACGCTATACCAATAATCCCCAGCAACTAACCCATCTGTCGAATTCAATGACTGATTCACTGACAACTCCCAATCAGTGCTATTAAACTTAGTCAAACTAGTTGTATATAACTGATTTATTTCTACAACTGTCAAACTTCTATTCCAAACCATAACATCGTCGATCAAACCATTGAAATCATAAAGACCATCATAGTAAGAACCTATCCTCATAAGTCCTGATGCAAAACTAGATCCGACAGCACCAGAACCCAGCAACCCTCCATCAATAAATAACTTCCCAGTTGAACCCTCCTTCGTAGCTACAATATGATACCACGTATCTGCAACAGGAGTCCAATCTGGAACAATCTGGGTTCCACCAACCTCCCACTGCAATCTAGTTAAAGTATTATAATAGAAAAAATAATTCGAGGTTTGATCTTGGGATGCCATAATCATCATATCTCCAATTGTATCAAAATAAACCCAAGTAGAAACAGTAATATCTCCAAAGTTATTCCAATTATAGGGTATATCGACAATATCTCCATCGCCGTCCAAATTCAAAGCACTGCCATACTTTCCTGTTGCGTTAGGAATGGCATGTCCAAAAGTAGTCCCATTATTCCCATTCCTACTCAAATCAGCAATCTTGCTTGAATTCTCACCCAGTTCTGATCGATTATCAAAATTCATAAACAACACAACATCACTATCAAAAATCGCATAATCAGTCCCATTCCAATCCAAAGTGACATTGTCTAAATCAACATCATGAATCGACATATTAATCTCAACATACCCATCTGCATCCGTGGATGCATTAGCCAAAGTAGGATCAAGATACGCAAGATCCGGGGCATCATCAGTGGGATCAATAATAAGATCAAACTCAACCGCCCCCTCCGTAACCAGCAAATCAAACTTATCATGCTCACTCTCTAAACTATCAAAAAGTTTCCTATACTTTCCATACGAACCAATCTCAAACTCCATAAGAGAAACATTCCTCCCAGCCTCATACACGGTAACGCCCCCCACACTTCCATTTGCCCTCCCCCAAATCGTAATATCTTTTCCATTACTCAAGTTCTGCTCGAACCACACTCGCACATATTCCCCGGCCCCAACAGAGTAAGAAACCTCGTCAAGCACGGAAACTTCATCATACACATCGGCCACAAAAGACCTCTCAGAATCCAAATGTTCTGCCCGGGTAATCAAAATAATCTCAAATGTCTGATTACTCAAATGTGGCGTAATCCACTCAACATAATCTAATAGCCCATTCCCATCCAAATCATAAGCATCTTTTGCAACCTCTGTTTCATTCTCAACCCAAACAATCCTAATCGCCCCTTCCTCACCAACAGCATACTTCTCGTCAATCTCAGCAAAACTTAACACATCCGTATAATTCAGTCCGTCAGGGCCACTAATAACAACCTTCTTCCCTATTAAAACCTCCTCTTCAAAAGCAACAGGAGCCTCCGTCTCATATTCGATCTCATACACCAANCTCTCCGCACCATCCAAAACCACTTCAACACCCTCAGTCTCCTCTAACTCTGCAGTCACTGCCCCAGAAATAACCCTTCCAGTAAAAACATCACGCAACCAACGACTAAAATCAGGACGAAGATCCAACTCTGCATTCACATCAGCATGAATAACTTGCCCTGTCAAGACAGCCCCCTCAACCCCTTCAACAACAAGAACATCAACCTTAGTCACACCCACATTCTCCGCTCCAGAAGGCAGCTCAACAGAAACATTTTCTTGCACCCCAAGAGAAACATTCTCCACCCACTTCACGGGCTCACCAACTCGAATCGTCCCTTTCTTCGCCCGCTGGATATGCACAGCCCCATTCGACACCAAAACATTGAACACGTCCCCCTCCACCCTCTGCTCCCCAGCCAAAGCAGTAACCTTCCCTCGCCTAGCCCCAGAGAATCCCGAATCTGCTACCAAAGTAACAACGTGCTCCTCAAAGGAAGCACTAAAGTTCATGAGCTCAATTTCATACGCCTGAGCCCCAGCAAAATATTCAGAAAGATCCAGAACGAAACTATCTCCAACACCAACCCTCTGCGTCCCAATACCTTGCACGATACTCAGATTAACTTCCTCGACATCTTCCTCGGCACTGGTAGCCAAGGGAGCTTCGCCACTTACTGATAGGATCTCTTCTTCATCAACCAGCAAAACCACTTGCACATCGGCAGTATCCTCAACGACTAAACCAAACTGAGCAAGATCCACGACAAGCTGCAAGCTCTCGTTCCGCCCATACCCTTTTCCAAATCCTTCCTCTTCAACAACATACTCTGTCGTCACTTTCACCTCTCCTTCATCTTCTTCCAAAGAAAGCACTCCTGCATCAACAGCAATTCCATGCACCTCCACAGTTCCGACATTCAGCGTCACACTCTCAGTTTCCCCTAGCTCATACGTATACACCTCACCTTTTTGAACACTCCCTGCAACAATCCTCATTCCCTCCGCAACAGCCTGCCCGGTCAAAACAGAACCCTCTAAATTTTCCCCCTCAGAAACCTCCTTTTCAGATTCTTCTTCTACAACAGCTTCTCCCCCAAGGTCTTCTTCTACGTCCTGTTCCACAACAGAATCATCTTCGAAATCTTCTTCTTCTTCTTTTTCTTTTTCTGTCTCTTCTTCTTCTTCTTCTTCTTCTTCTTCTTCTTCTTCTTCTTCTTCTTCTTCTTCTTCTGAAACAACACCCACTGTTTCATTTACTTCAGAAACATCTTCCTCCTCTTGATCAGCTGAAGTCTCATTCTCTGAAGAATCAGTTTCATTCACCACCGTTTCATTCACCTCGATTTCAGTTTCATTAACGGAGACCTCTGTCTCATTCCCAAGAGAAACATTCCCTTCAACCTTTTCCCCTGTCTCATTCCCTTCAGAAACATTCACATCCCCATTTATTTCTGCAGAAGAAGAACCAACTTCATCAGAAAACACACTCGGCCCAGAAACCAATAAATCAAACGTAACCTCCTTCGAAACATTCTTCACCCCTGCAACCCCATATCCTCTTCCATCACCTTCCAATTCAAAACCTTTCACATAATGAACCCCTTCCACAGAACGCTCAGACACCAGCTCTGAAAGAACAAGACTCTTCGAAACATTTCCAACCTCAAGCTGCACAACACTTCCAACAGGTAACAACTCTCCAGCCTCCAAGCTTAACCGCAACTGCCCTCCCAACACATCCCCAGAAGAAACATGCTCCAATTCCAAAACAGCCCTTCCTGTCGACCAAGGAACCGAAAAGATCAAGACAAGGAGCACCAAAGCTAAAACAATCACCATGCCTCTTTCTTTCATAAAAAGAAATAGATCTTGATCCTTTTAAGAATGTCTGTTTCTAAAAAACCCAATCAAAAAAGAACTTTGAAGTGAACCACCCCACACTGAAGCGAGGGGCGTCCTCCTCCCCAGGGGGTGTTCACACCCGAGATTTGTGCTTGCTTGCACACGAGCTTAAGCAGGAGGGTTGCGCAAACTCAAATCTCGTTGTCTCAAAAACTAATACGACTTCCCAACATAAGCAAGATAATCTGCCTTCTTCCCACAAACCACACAAGTTTTCCCTTTCGCCCTCTTCTCTCCATCAAAAGGAATATTCAAAACTTTCGCCCCCCCAGATTTATACTTCAACATATCCTCACACTCAACACCACGACACAAAGGAACAAAAGCAATTTTCTTACTACGAATAACTTTCTCAACACTAAGCAAATCTTTAGCCTCAACAACTCCGGCCCTTAAAAACTTCTCAGCTTTCTCTAAGAGGCTCTCCTGGATCTCTTCTAACATTCTCTCAACCTTAGCCGCCAAACTCCTCACCTTCACTGCCTCCTTCTTGCCGGTATCCCGCCTAACCAAAACCACTTCCTTCCTCTCAACATCTTTAGGCCCAACCTCAATCCTTAGAGGAACACCCTTCAATTCCCATTCATTAAATTTATACCCAGGCTTATGTTCTTCTCGAAGATCCAATAACACCTCAAACTTGCTAAGCTTCTCTTCAACATCCCGGGCTAAAGTTAAAACTTCGTCACGAGAATCGTCAAACAAGATAGGAACAATAACGGCCTGGGTTGGAGCTATCCGTGGAGGCAACACCAGCCCATTCTTATCAGAATGTATAGCAAACATCACCCCCAACATCCGAGTAGTAATAGCGAAAGTATTTTGATAGGCATACTCTTTTTTACCCTCTTCATTCAAAAAAGTGATGTCGTATGCCTTAGCAAAGATCTGACCGTCATGATGAAAATCAGGGCCCTGAATAGCCTTGCCATGAGGCATCAAAAACTCCATAGACACAGTATACTCTGCCCCCGCAAACTTCTCCTTATCACTCTTCCTGCCAATCAAAGAAGGGAGAGCCAAAAAATTCCTGCAAACATCATCATACGTTCCAATCACAAAATCCATTTCAGCCTCTGCCTCTTCCTTCGAAGCAAAAACCGTGTGCCCCTCATTCCACAAGAATTCCCGAGTTCTCAAAAAAGGAACGGGGTGCTTAAACTCCCACCTTACCACATTGTTCCACTGATTCAATCTCATAGGCAAATCCCTCCAGCTCCGAATCCACTTGGAGAAGGAATCATACATAATTGTCTCACTAGTCGGCCTGATAGCCAACCTTTCCTTCAGTTTACTCTCTCCAGCATGAGTAACCCACGCCACCTCAGGAGTAAATCCTTCCACATGCTCCGCCTCCTTACTCAACACCTTCTCAGGAATAAACAACGGGAAGTAGACATTTTTAATGCCCTCCTTCTTAAACCGCTTATCCACCTCGTCCCGAATCTTCTCCCAGATAGCATACGAAGTAGGTCTGAAAGCAATACAGCCTGAAACAGCTGTATAATCAGCAAGATCTGCCTTCAGCATAATCTGCGTGAACCACTCAGAAAACTCATCCTTCTCAGCAGTAACGCCCTTCTCATCTTTCTCCTGTCTTCCGGCCATGCCAAACGCAAAGAAAAAAACTTCTTAAACCTTCGTTTTCTAAGAATAGAAGATATGCGTGCGCCACAGCGAACAAAGAGCGATGTGGCGCAACAGCAAATGAGCGCACGAAGCGCTTTTACATCTCTTCAAAATACCATGCAATCAGACGAAGTCCGAACAAGAGACCATTACACAGAAGGCACCTCCAGCCTAGAAGACACTCTCAATCTAGTCTACGCACCAAAGCCAAAAAAGAAGGAAGCCCCAATAACTTTCACTCACGCCCGCAATCTCCCCGGAGCCCACGGGGTCTACCACACTATAAACAAAACGATCACCATAGTCAACACAGACCCATCACCACAAGTCGCCTACACAACATACCATGAACAAGCGCACGCCGACGGCATCCACACAGAAGAAGGAGCTGACAGAATAGCCATGGAAAAAACAGGCAGGAACCTAAGATTAGAAAAAGACCTCTATCCTCCTTTTCCAAGGATTTCCTAAAAGAAATGGGCCCACGAGGAATCGAACCTCGGTCTGTTGGTCCGAAGCCAACTATTCTATCCACTAAACTATGGGCCCATTGTGTAAGGATCAATATCACCATTTAAAATACCTTTCCTTTGTTCAAATGTAAGATTAGTCGGACAAAATCCAAAAGCCTTCCAAACAACATAACGAGAACGTTTAACCTCATTTTTCATTCCAATAAGTTCCATCCATTGGTGTAATCGTGAGACGCCATTGAGCATGATACGATAAGCAACATTTTCACCAACCCCTGAAGGTTCATCTCGATAACAATAATGAGCAAGGCCCAACCTTCCAAGAAGAAGGATTATCTGCTTTGATAAATAAGGAGACACAGTAGTAAGTTGTATTTGTGGATAGTGATGGCGAGACACCTTAAACAAAGTATAATTCCCATAACATTTCCTAAACCCCAAATAACCATCAGTATCAAATAATCCTCTCAAAAACCGAGTATGAATAAGGGCATCATTACTTTTCAAAACAAAAGAAGGAATCTTAACAGTAGTGGACTTTTTACCGTAAGGAAAACCAAGATCATGAAAGAACCGAATAATATCCCGATCCCTTATAACAAAACCATATGTTCCTCGAGAAGGAAAGATCCTATTTTTCAAAGTAATGCCAAAAACCTTTTCAAACAAAGGCTTCACATGAAAATCATAGTAACCTGATTCTTCAAAACTTCCACTAATATCTAACTCTCTCCTTCTTCCATCATTTCTCAAATAACCATCACCGACATGAATGCCGCAGACCTCTGCAAGATCCTCACTAAAAACAACCACAAAATAAAAAGAGGAAGGTATGTTTAAATAATCTCTCCTCTTCTTCCCAAAAAAGAGCACCCATGAAAAAAGAAAACAAAAAGACATACATCGGAGCAGCAACTCTCATCGGATCAGCAATAGGAGCAGGCATTCTAGGAATCCCTTACGTCATACAACAAGCAGGCTTCACCATTGGACTAACCCATCTCATCTTCCTAACAGCAATCATGACCTACCTCGTCCTCTGTCTAGGAGAAATCGCATTAAGAACAAGAAAGAACCACCACTTGACAGGATACGCAGAAAAATACCTCGGACCGACAGGGAAAAAAATTATGTTCGCCGCATTTGCCTTTGGCATCTACGCAGCCCTCATCGCCTATCTCATCGGCGAAGGCCAATCACTCTCCCACCTCCTCTTCAACTCCGCAGCATACTCATTCCATTTAGGAATTCTCTTCTGGCTAATGATCAGCGTCTTCGCTTACACCGGACTCAAGGCACTAGAAAAGGGAGAAGAATTCGGCGTGCTCCTTATCATCGCACTCATTCTCGGTCTAGCAATGTTGGCCAGCACAAAAATAAACCCTGCACATTTACAAACCATCAACCTATCAGAAATCTTCACTCCATTTGGGATAATCCTCTTCGCCCTTCTCGGCTTTTCCGCACTCCCCGAAGTCGAAAGAGAACTTGGCTCTGAAAAGAAAAATCTCAAAAAAAGTATTCTTATAGCATATGCAACGATCTTCGTCGCATATCTCATCTTCGCTGTCGTCGTCGTCGGATGGAAAGGGGCAGCAACACCAGAAGTAGCAACCCTCGCATTAGGCAAACCGTTCATCCTCTTAGGAATCCTAACAATGTTCACCTCATATTTAGCACTAACATTCGCCATGATGGACACACTCAGATTCGACTTCCATTACTCAAAAGAAAAATCTTGGATCATAACCAACACCCTTCCGCTCTTACTTTACGTTCTACTAACCATGACAAACACCGCAAGCTTCACCACAGTCCTAAGCATCGGCGGCGTTCTCTCAGGGGGCCTGATGGCCATCCTCATCCTTATCATGCACCCCAAAGCAAAAAGCCTAGGAGACGAACCTCCAGCCTATAGAATTCCCCATTCAAAAATCATCACCGTCCTACTTGTAATCCTCTTCATCTTCGCAGCGGCCCAGCAAATCTGGCAAGTCCTAATTTAAACTAACCACAAACAAATAATTTTCTAGTGCCGCTAAGAGACCCAAACATCCAAGAACCGGAAGACGTGTCAAAAGTCCCATAATCGTCAAGCAGCCCATCAACCCCACTAGGACCATAAGGGGCCCCAAAGATAGGCTCAATAACACCCCGAGGAGGATTTGAACCAACTTGGATAGTATTTCCATTCGTTCCAGAAACATCGCTTGCAACCCAACTAGATCCTACTTGAATATAAAAACTAGCAAATTCAACCCCTCCAGAAAGAGCAGATGAGGTTGTATAGAGAAAGCAAGGAGCCCCATTACAAACAGAAGGAACCGTAACAACCATTCTAGAAAGACCGGAACTACTCGCTATTTCTCTGCAACTTCCAAAACCTCCGCCCCCACCCCCACTTGAACCCGCAGCCCCATCTGAACCAGCCGCTCCCGCCGCCCCTGTATCACCCTTCAACTGATTCTTAATCGCAGCAGGAAAAACAAAACCCGACCAATCAATATCACCTGCAGCATGCCCTTGCGTCGGAGGACTCAAACCCAGATCCAACGCCGAAGAAGAACCGCCCCCAAGAAAATAACCCACACCCAACGCAACTACAATCAAAACGACAATCAAAACCCGCTCTCTACCCATGACCAACAGAGCAAAGAAACCTATTTAAGAGTTTTCTCTAGCAACAAACGGACCACACCAACGTCCGCCGCCCCTTTCGTCTTAGCCATCACCTGCCCGACCAAGAAATGCAAAGCCCCTTTATTCCCCGAAGCATAATCACTCACAGCTTTCCCATTCGCCTTCAACACAGCCGTAACAATCTTCCCCAAAGCCCCTGCATCAGAAACCTTCTCTTTCACATTTTTAGCAGGATCGAAACTCTTTGGCACAAAGTCATTCAAGATCTTCTTCGCCTGTGTATCAGTAATCTTTCCTTCCTTGACTAAACGTAAAAGAGCAGCGAAATGCTCAACCTTTATATCCACAGCCCCAAGTTCATGTCCAGAATAATGAAGAACACGTAACAACTCCCCCGTCACCCAAGGCAAAACAAACCCTGGTTTTAGCCCAGAAGAAACAACACCCTCATAAAACTCAACAACTTCAAGATGCTTAGCCAATACCGCAGCATCCTGCTTCCCAAGCTTATACTTTCCAACCAATTTCTTCAACTTCTCCTCCGGCGTCTCCGGCATACCCTTTTCCAAACCTCTGACAAAATCTTTCGACAAGTTCAAACCGAGCAGATCAGGATCAACTAAAAACCGATAATCATCTGCCCCTTCCTTCGACCTCATCACCGCAGTCTTCCCTGAAGCAGCATCAAACCTCCGAGTCTCCCCGACAGATAACTGAGACTGCAAAGCAGTCGAAGGTTTTTTCAGACCAGCAAGCCCTTCTTTCCCCTGCCTCTCCAACTCATACTCAATAGCAGCTCCAATCTCCTTAACCGAATGCACATTCTTCACCTCAACACGATCATGTTTCCCAGGAATAGAGACATTCACATCCGCCTTCAACCCAGCATCAGGATCGATAGCGCCAAGATACCTCAACCCATGAACCAACGCAGCAAGCCAAGCTTGCACCTCCTCAGCCGTAGAGAACTCCGGTTCGGTCACAATCTCCAACAACGGCACGCCCGACCGATTATAATCCACACAACCCGTCTCCGGATCCCACGCCGCAGGATCCTCCTCTAAATGAACTTGAGTAATCCCAATCCCCATAAAACTCCCCTCAACACCAATCGGCACTGCTCCTGAACCAGAAAGCGTCAACTGATATCCTTTCGGCAAATCCGGCCAAGAATAGTGCTTTCGTTGCCACTGGATAACTGCGGCATCCGAGCGGCCTCCAGGCCGCAACTGGGATAACTGAGCCGAAGTCCGAAGCTGCGATCCGCCAGGAGCAGCGAGGGCTTGCCGAACTTGCTTCGGCAAAGGCGAAGGATTATTTCCAACAGGAGCACCTATCTTACATTGAAGCATCAAAGCAACCTTCACAGCTTGCTCGACAGCTTCACGAGTCGGCAACCCAGGCTTACTCCCTGGCTGCCCCGTGCACACAGGACAAATCGCACTATTCTTCCGAGCCCCTTTCTCTGTCAAGAACCCTGCACCATGTTTGGGTTCTTGATCACCTCCAAAGTTCTTAGAACTTTGGGGTCGAACAACGGCACACGAACAGAACAACTTCCCCTTCGTCCGAGGATACACATGTATTTCAAGACCAATCATTCCTTCCTGAGAGACACCCTTCATGTTAACAACAAAGAAAACAAGTTTTTAATCCTTACGAACCGACACCACCAGCACGATCAAACCCTTGCGCCGCCCGCCGCTGCTCTTCCTGACTACGAGGACACTCCTTCA
>NYZR01000026.1 GCA_002687255.1 Candidatus Pacearchaeota archaeon
GGACTTTGAAACAATTCTCCAAGAACTCAAGAGTAAGGATGAGGTTTCCGAAGAAGAAGAAAATCTTTTAAGCACAAAACCCCAGATAGTTGTTTTTAATGGTAAGGAAGAAGAGGTGGGGGAGGCACTCTTATCAAAAACAAAAAACCTTCAACTACCTCATCTTATTATCGATCTCAGTAAGGGCCTTTCCGAAGAAGATCTCCAAGAAATCCTCGGCAAGCAGACAGCAGATTTCAAAACTATACTGTCCTAAAAACTACACCTCTGCCTCACCATTCCCAAAAAAGTGCCCACAATAATGGCACCGAAATTTCCCATCGACGTAATAAATCTTGCTCACCACACTTTCATGATCATCCTGCGAGATGCAATTCCCATTAGCACACGCAACAAGACCGTTCAAAACAGAAGGCACCTCAACCCTCCGCTTACTCTCAACAAGCCCATTCCTGATGACACTGACACTGGCATGGGGTGCAACAAGGGAAATAAGATCAAGCTCTCCATCAGAAGGAAAAATATTTTCTATCTTCAGCACGCCCTTCCCCTCTGGCATCTTCACACTATTACACCCGTCTGCAAGAGAGACCCGTTCCCCACAACCCTCAACATGAAGGATCTGAGCAACCTTCCAAACCATGCCCAAAGGAATATGATCCACCGAAACACCATTCATAATCTTCTCAATGATCCTCTCACCCATCCAAAGTCCTCCCCCCAACGAGAAGCTGTAGCAAGGCCTTCCGAACATGCATACCATTTGCTGCCTGCTCATAATAATAAGCACAATCCATCTCATCCACTTCGGACTCTATCTCAAAAACCTTCGGCAAGGGATGCAACACCTTAAACCCTGACCGAACATCAGCCAACATCTCCTTCTTCAAACAATAAACACTCTTTATCAGATCATATTCCTGCTCGCCCTCCGCACCCTCTGGAAACCGCTCCCGCTGAATCCTAGTCATATACAACACACCAACACGCTTACAAATGTCTCCCAGATCTCCCAACCCGTGCTCCGAAAAAGACACTCCTTTCTCCTTCAACAGATCCAAAAATTCAGAGGGCATCTTCAAGGAATCAGGAGAGACAAAATAAATTCTACAGTTCCGATAAAGAGATAGAGCAACCGCAAGCGAATGAACCGTCCGGCCATACTTCAAATCGCCCACGAAGGCGATCTCCACCCCTTCAACAGCCCCACAAATCTCCTTAACACTCATCAAATCCAACATAGTCTGGGTGGGGTGCTGATTCTTCCCATCTCCTGCGTTGATCAAAGGACAATCCAAAACATCCGCAGCAAATCTCGCCGCCCCATCCCGATAATGCCTCATCACAACAAGATCCGGCCGGTATCCTCCGACCATCTTCAACGTATCCTTCAGGCTTTCCCCCTTTTTCAAAGAGCTGGTATCCTTATCAAAATCCCCCACCGAACCGCCCATCTGCAACATAGCCATTTGAAAACTCATATTCGTCCTCGTGCTATTCTCAAAAAACAAAGGCATCAAAGTCCTGCCTCTCATAACATCAGAAAACCTCGCCGGCGCCCTCTTTATCTCATCAGCCAACTGTATCACAAAATCAAAATCCTCCCGAGAAAAATCGTCAATAGAAACAACATCCCTCCCGAGAAAATCAGCCCCCATAACTCAGGAGAAAGTCAGACAGTTCTTAAAGATTATGAACCTAAAACATATACATTAATAAGTTCATTCTGTTAGAAACAACCATGCCCATCAACGCCTCCCACGAATACTTCACCGCCGAGAAGGCGCACCTCGCAGCAACAACCACCGAGGAAAAAATCTCTACACTCGAAGAGCTCATCAGAAAAGCCCCAAAACACAAAGGATCCGAAAACCTCCTCAAGCAACTCCGCCTCCGTCTAAAAAAACTCAAAACAGCCCCCAAGAAGAAAGGAGGCAGCAAAAAAGGCATCCGAAAAGAAGGCTTCCAGGTCGTTCTCATCGGCCTACCAAATTCTGGAAAATCATCACTCCTATCAGTCCTAACAAACACCAAACCCAAAACTTCCCCTCACCCTTTCACGACACAAGAACCTCTCGTTGGTTCCTTCCAGCACGACGGCATCCACGCCCAACTCATCGACCTCCCAGCAATAAACAGCCAACACTTCGAATCTGGTTTTTTACATTCTGCAGATCTCCTCCTCGTCTGCCTCAAATCTCTAGACGACCTCAAAACATTAGAACCACACCTCGAACCATCAGACGCAAAGAAACTCTACCTCATCACACAAATCGACACCCTCTCAGACACTGAAAAAAGAAAAGCGCAAGCAAGACTAAACACCAAGAAACTCCCTGGGCTCCTCGTCTCTTGCTACCTTCCAGGAACCCTAGAAGCCCTGAAAGGCTTCATAGCAGAAAACTCCAACGCCATCAGAGTCTACACAAAGGAGCCCCACCAACCCAAAACAGATCGACCCCTCACCCTTAAAGAAAACACCACAGTAGCAGACGCCGCAAAGAAAATCAGCAAAGCCTTCGCCGCCCAAATCAAATCAGCCAAAATCACAGGCCCCTCGGCCAAATTCCCGAACCAATCCGTAGGCCTCAAGCACAAATTAAAAGATCGTGATGTCGTGGAGTTTCATTCATAATTCAAAGGCCGATCAGTAATCGTCTGAAAAATCATCCCCTCATACACCACTTCCTGAATATAGTCATTCCGATGAGGAGAATTTTGAATGACGGGTTGGGCACCAGCCCCTAATAAAAGATCTAAATCTGAAGGATAAATCCAGGTCTTAGTATCACCCCACATAGAAAGATTGCCCTGCTGAACCCTCGCAACTTCCAAGAAAAGATCCAACCTCTCCTGCCCACCTACCGGGAAAGTCATGTCCGCATACCTCCAACAACAGGAAACCGGAATCCTCGATCATCAAACAATGTAAAAGCCAAGAGGTGACTTCTCTCTTCCCGTCCTTCAGGATTCGTATAATGCACAACAGTAATACCAGATTCAGACATCTCACACACCTCCAAATTGTCAACAGCTCTATCTCCAAAGAAATGCAACTGATCGCTCCCGATAAACGGCTCGCCCTCATAATCACTAACATTCCAACCAAATTCTTCCGCAGCATCCACGCTCTTTCTTGGCATATTGCTTTGAGTGTCTATCTGAATCTCCACAGAATAGTCAGACCCCTGACCAACACGATACCGATTCTGAAAAGGTGTCGTAGCCAAACTTGTCGAAGCGTCCACAAAATACGCTAGATTCTCAAAGCCAGAATCCTCTCCAAGACCCTCTGCCAACGTAACAGGGGCCTCACGAAGAACTCTCTGCAAATCACTAAATTCCTTCTCGCCGTGTTTCCCATTCGCAGCCAACACACAATTGATCAAGTGTCGGTCTGACCACATCAGAAGCAGAAAATCTAGATGGATTCATTTCACTTCCTCCCCCACCTTCTTCCGAATCAGATCAATCTGCGAAGGAACAAGAGTAAAGCCAAACCCATCTCCAACATTATTTCCTTGGTAGCTCATCAAATTAGGCATCCCGGGCCGCACATACTCCCTAATCTTTTCGTCCTTATGCGTATCAAGCAACCCAAAAGAGTGACCAATCTCATGACACACGTCTTTAGCTCGCTGTTTCACTAAATCTTCATCAGACAAAGCTAAACCACCAACCTGATGCGCCAAAGAACCAGAAACCACGTAAGCATCTCTTCCGCCGATCTTGCAAAATCCACAAAGATTAATACGTGCACGCAGATCTTGATACCCCATAGTCTTATCTACGACATCTGATTCCAATGCCCTATTCTCCTGCTCAAATTCTATTAATTCTTTCTTGGTTTCAGAATCGTCAATCTTCGCAAGCAAATCTGCTCGTTCCTTTCTCGATCGATCAATCTCATGTTTCATCTCAACCCCCATAGGATGCTTCGCTCTAACCTCATCAGCAAAGAGCTCAATAACCTTCCTCGCTTCCTGAGCAGATTCCGGAATAGCACCAACAGAATCATAGAAATCAAACCTGACATTAACCCCAACGTGTTCAGCAAAATACCTCTGAGCTAAACCAAAGATCTGGTCTCGCTTGCCTTGATAACCTCCATCCTTCTTCAAGACAACATTGAAAACAAGGGGTTTCTCATTTGCCATAATAATTCTCGGCAAACGCACACTTCTGGTATGTTGCTTCTCATCTGCAACAGTATCAGAAAAAGCAGCACAACCAGCTAAAGCCAAACAACTCAATCCTTTCAAGAATCTTCTTCGTGTAGAAACCTGACTCGTCATGCTAAGCCATCCTCCAAAACGGATTCTGATCCATACTATCTTCGATCAAATGCTGCAACTTCTTAGGATTAACCGTGCTCAGATGACATCCCATTGGAATTTCGTATGGTCTCCTAGGTTCTCTCGCTCGAAGAGAAAGTTCGGCAGACTCAATGCTAGCCCGATCCATGTAGTCACAGAACCTATCGAAACCGCCAGCTAAGAACGTTCCTAGATTCCTTACCCCTCGTCGTATGCTGTATTTCATGATCGTATGCCTCCGCTCAGGTTTTTAAAGATTTCCTCCACCTTTCAAAAGATCGTTAAGAACATCTTCAACACCACCCCATTGCTTAACAAATCCCTCTATACCCTCTCGTGCAGGTTCAATATGTCCACGAAGTTCCACAGGATTAACCGAGCCGAAGCGCTCAGCGATGTCGCCACTAACAGCTTTCACCTTCCCCACATCCTCCAACAAGGTATAACCTGCGAGAAGTCGGTAATACTTATCCCTTTGCCAATCAAAGAAAGAAACATCAGTCTCTCCCTGATCAGATTCTCGCTGCCAATCTTCCTTCATGACAGATCGTTCTTTGTCATGTCCCCACAGTTCACCAAAGTAGTCATCGAAACATTCTCGATGATAGAAACAAACTGCAGCCTCAGCTAAACATTGATGTTTCTCTATTGCTCTCAGTTCCTTGTCTTGCTCCTCTCGATCCTTCTTCTGCTGATCAAGCTTCTCATGATAACTTTTATCAAACTCTCTGTAGCTACCTCCATGACTAAGAAAGTTGGGGCTGAAATAATTCATAGCTAAGACAACAGAAGCTAAAATGAAGATAATACTCATGGTCTCTTTGCCCCTTTTATAATCCTATCAAAAGTCGCATCTTCCAGAACACCAAGAGTATCAACCGTGGGGATCCCCACATCTTTCTCGGAGACCAATCCTCCAAAATCAGTGCAAGCTAAAATTATTGATTCTGCACCTTGAAGAGCCAAGCCTTCAATGATCTTAGCAAATCTTCGCTTATGGGCTTGAGTAAAAGAACCGTCAAGAATATGGAGAACCAAATCATCCAGGAAGTCTTGATCAGCCCTATGAGGCAAAACAACAGCAATACCTTTATTAGAAAGCTCCTTCTCATGCAACCTCGATCTTATAGTCATAGAGCTCCCCACAACACCAACTTTCGTAAACCCTTTATCCGAACAAAAACCAGCAACCTCTTCCATAATACTTAAAATAGGAACCGTAGAGATCTTCCTCAATTCGTCTAAGAAGATATGAACAGTATTACAAGGAATCACGATAAAGTCACAACCGCCTCCTTGCAAAGATAAAACCGACTTCTTCATAAGTTCAAAATGCTCCTCACACCGCTTCCCTTTAATTATCCTCTCTTGCGCCTTCTTCGATAAAGGCAAAACATCCATCGAGATATCAGGCTGCCTATCCAAAGCAGACCTCACACGAGCATTAAGAGCCAAACAAAACTTACAGCTGGTTTCGGTGCCCATTCCGCCAACTACGCCTAACTTCTGCATCCCGGTCTTTATACTACGTTTCATACTAAAAGGTAAAAACTTACCCATATATATTTAACTGCAGGATCTCCGAATAATGACCATAAAACTTATAAATACTTGAATATTATACGAATAATGAAAGATATCAAACCAAAACTCATATCTCTCTTCAAAAAGGGTTACTGCACACCCCAAATAGCCCGCATAGCCAAAAAGATCAAAGAACCATCAACCACAATACATTACAATATTAAGAAGCTTGAGGAAGAAGCCATCAAAACCTACAAAGCAGTCTTCGATTACAATCAGATAGGAGAAGGCCATTGCACATTCCTATTAGTCAACCTAAAAGAAGAAAAATACGGCCAGCCGGAGGAAATAGCGGAGGAAATAGCAAAAAGCGAGAGGATCGAAAGCGTGGACATCGTAACAGGGGAATACGAACTACTAATTAAACTGAGAAGTGAGGACATCGACGACTATTACGCTTGGATAAAAGAGGCCATAAAAAAATATAACTTCGCCAAAACCATCTCCCTAACTTCACTCAAACAACTCAAAACAGAATTCGTAGAAATATGAACAACCTAACAAACGTCTGTTAGGTTGTTCATGCTCGAGGTGCTCATCCCCTGGCTTGAGCCGGGGGGTTCGCAAACACCTCGTTGTCTAAGGATACGCCAATTTCTTCAACTTCTTAGCCTTCTCAGTCCTCACCACATCCAACAGCACATTCAACTCCCTCGCCAAAGCCACCTTCACATCAAGAGGGTGCATCTTCTTACTCACAACCTCAGCCTCTAATTCCCCATAAGAAGCATACGAAACATCCCCTCCAAATTTTTCCGGCCGCTTAACAACAAGCTCATCCTTCAAAACAAAAACAACATACTTCAACAAAGCCATCACGCCATTATCTGAATCTCCCTCGACAAAGTCTGCACCATTCACTCTTTTCTCAACCATCTTTTGATCATCCAAAACATCAATCTTACTCCCTTCCACACTAGACCTCATCTGCTCACCAACAAGACCTCGAATCATAGGATTCATAACCTCTACTCTAGCCTTATAACCAATCTGGGGCAAATATTCACGAGCATACACCAAAATCTTCCGCTGATCCACCCCCGCAAGCTGAATATCCACTCCCAAATATTCCTCATCCAATGCCTGCATCAGGGGATATACCAGCCCAGACAATTTCACAGAATCTCCTTGGGCAGTCTTCACCGCTTCGGAGGCAGCCTTCGTAGAATCACGAACAGAACTAATCGTGCTCAATTTTAATACATCATTGAAGAATTGCTTGTCCAACTGAAAGCTACTCCCTTTCACAAATTCAAGCCGTTTCACATCTGTCCCGATAGCTTTTAACATCGAAGTTAAAACCTCTTTATAGTATGCAGACCTCTTCTCCAAGAGATCCCAAGGAGACCCATCAAGAGCAGCGTGCAGATCAGCTAAAAGAATTTTCACCTTGCACCCAGCTCTCAAAAAATCAGCAATTTTCAACATGGGAAAGAGATATGCTATCGAAGGACTTCCCGTTGTCATAGTTCCCCAATACACAACAGGCTCCTTCTTCTCATTCAGCAATGCCTTAAGTTCCTCTTCATCAATCACCTCTGCAGTATTCCTCGTAATCAAAGCCATCCGCTCATCAACACTCAATCCTTTCGCCATCCAAACCCAAACAAAAACCTATTAATAAACCCTACGAAATCAAAAAAACGATGCGCCACCACACCCTAAAGGGTGTGGTTTGGGGAGGCGCTCGTTTTTGGGATGATCAAAGTGCCTAACTCCACACTAAAGTGTGGGGTTTGCGGCTCTGGCACTTTGACATCAAGAAACCCAATGGTTGGACATGACGAGCCGAAGCTCGCCAGCGGCACAGAAATGAAGGTTGAATCTCGAGGCCCTCCAACCTTCATGACGAGAACCTCTGGTTCTCGGAAGAAACCCCCTTCTATGAGGAATGCAAACTAGCACCCAAATTCAACAGATCATCCCCATCCAAATACCACCCGTCATGCCCAGCCTCACAACTAAAGTAACTCTCTAAAAAACTCAACTGCTCGCCAGACACACCATATCCTTCAGCTCGCTCCAGAAGATAGGCCTTCAAACACCGCTTGCAACAATGCTCAATAGTAAATTCATCACCCAAATCAACAACCCGATTCCGTCGAACAAATGCATGCAATTCCAACAACAGTTGATGTGGCAACCCCACACCAAACTGCCCCTTCACCGCATCCCTAGCAGCCAAAAACAAAGCTTGTAAGGTCACCACATCACCAGACAAAGACTGGAAAAGTGCATCACCTTCCTCAAGAGCAGTCACATCAACACCCATAGCAAAAAAACGTAAAACTTATATATAAGTATTACTAATAAATTATTAACATTACTAAAAAAATATTTATACTATGCACCTCATAAAACAACACAAAGACATCACCTTGGCCCTTCCCTGTAGAGAGCTCCATCCAAAACAACTCAAAACAGCCACATCATCCCTAGCCCAACACATACTAAAAATACTAGGAAAGGAACCAAATTATCCGAAAGCCATAGCAAGACAGTTAAAGATTCACGAACAAAAAATTTATTATCACATAAGAAAACTTGAAGCTGCGGGCCTCATCAGAAAACAGAAAACCACTATCGAACAGGGAGCCCTCGCCAATTACTATGTCCTCACAAACCCTTGCTTCACCATGCGTTTTACAGAATTCAAAAAAGCGGGAAACCTCTCAGGGAAAGAAACGTGTAATTATCTCAACCCATTCATCAAGAACGGGGAACTAGATGCCACCATTGTCATGGGGAGCCCTGATAACCATGGAAAGTATCAGGCGCACGCCCGAGATGGAAAAGCTGCAGCAAACCTCGCTCTCTTCATAGGAACTCACATAAACTACACGCCGGTGCCCATGTTCAAGCTCGACACAGACGTCACCAAGAAAGACCTAGAAGAAAACCTCATCATCGTTGGAGGGCCCATCGTCAATACCCTCACTGCAGAATTAAACCCAAAACTCCCCATCCGTTTCAAAAACAGAGAAATCTACAGCACGATCTCTAAAAAAAGATACAGCTATAACAAAACAGGCCTCATAGTCAACATACCCAACCCGTTCAACAAAGAAAAACAAATTCTCGTCATAGCAGGCCTGAAACACATAGGGACAGACTCTGCAGTTGCAGCCCTCTTCAGAAACTTAGAAGACCTCTGCCAAGGAAACAAACACAACTCAAAAATCAGGGCAAGTATCGTAGAGGGGATAGACCACAAAGACAATGGAGTTATCGACGAGATAACCATCAAAGAATAACATGAGACAGCCACATCCCAGATTAATCTCCAAGCGCTTGCTTCCTAGCGTCGCAGCGCTCTGCGTTCGCTGCGACGCAACGAAAAACAAGTGCTCAAAGCACCTTGAAAAAGAAAGCAAGCTACTTATTTGGGAGGTGGTGGCATGAGACGCTACGCTCTGCCCCTCGCACTCTTCGGCCTCTTCCTGCTACTCCTTCAACTGAACACCTTACCGACGAAAATCACCCACCAAGATAACCTATCCAGCCTCCAACCAAATCAACAAGTTCTCACAGAAGGCATCGTTATCAAACAACAACAATCAAGATACACTTCAACACTTACGCTCGACTCCGGTCTCGTTCTGCGCTGCGAGCGCTGCCCGAACTACCTAAACCAACACATCACAACTATAGCCATTCTAGAAAGATATAACAACAAACAACAACTGAACGTCTTAAAAGTAGCTACCTCTTGAAACCTCAAACATCGTCAGAGTTTGACGGCCTCAGAAAGTCTTACTTTCTGAAGTAATAGTCAAAGAAGTCGTCATCCGGATCGATGATCACCCCTCCAGTAAATCCTGAGTCTCCTCCATCAGAACCTCCAGGATCCTCGCCCGGAGAATCATCAGAACCGCCATCATCCGAGCCTCCACCATCTCCACCAGAATCTCCTCCGGAGCTGCCGGAATCTCCTCCACCGGAACCGCCGCTAGAACTGTCATCGCCTCCGGAACCGCTCCCCGAATCGTCACCCCTACCATCAGAACCTCCAGGATCCTCAGATTCTCCACCGCTCTCAGACCCGCCGGAACCATCAAACCCTCCAGAATCTCCACCGCCAAAATCATCAGAAGAATCATCCTCATAATAACACGCACACTTCCTCCCCCCATCTACACAATCCGTCCGGCTCGCCCCAGGACACTCTTGGTGACACCCATCCTTACACTCACTCTCTTCGTAATCTCCTCGATCGTCAGGACGACCAAAATCTGGCCCGTGCCCTTCATCACCGAACCTCTCATCCTTACACACACATTCACCCCCATAATAGTCCCAAGGCCTCCCTTCAGCTCGACACTTCTCAGCACAGATCTTCTCCTCACCCCTTCTCCTCTTGTCCTCTTCCTCCCAACGCCCTCGCTCCTCGGCATCACTCTTCTCCCATTCGCCCCGCTCTCGCATATGCCTCTTACAAGCCTCCTCCTCAAACGCCCCTACCTTCCGGCACTCCTCAGGCCACCCGCCAACAGGCTCACCTCGTGAGTAATCAAACTCTTTCCGCTCACCCTCATAATGCTCAATCTTTCCATCATAACAATCCAACCGCTCCTCGGCATCCTCAATCCGTCGACAATCTGGCCCGGGCCCTCGTGAACCGAACTCCTTCCCATGGTCATCCCTCATCCCTCCAGCAATCTCCTCACACTTCCGATGATCGCCCTTCGAGCTCCCATCCAAACCCGCATCAAGACATTCCTGAGGCGCATGCTTCTCAAACATAAACCGCCCACACTCCTCATGATCAGTCAGCCCTACCTCTCGACACTCATCCGGAGCGTGCTCTTCAAACATAATCCGATCACAGGCCTCTCGAGCCTCTCGCTCATTACTAGTATCAATCTCTCCTCGCTCCAATGCCTCCTGACACTCATCCGGAGCATGAATCCTAAACATAATCTTCATACACTCTTTCGGCGACGTGGCCCCTTCCTTCTCACACTCGGGAGGCATAAAGTTCCCAATCCGATCATGGTCATAGTCTCCTTCCAACCGGTGCAACACGTCCCGTAAGTAATCAGGCAAGTCATCAAACGGATCATGCTCCCTCTCATACTCGTCCATCTCTTCACACGCACTGTCATCCCCCGAATCGCACTTCGCTGCCAGTGGTGCAATCACCGAACACTTCTCGGCAAACGGCTTAATCTCAATCTCTCCACACCGACACTCCTCCGGATCATCAAAGCACTGCTTCATCGTCTTGAAAAACTTCTTCGCCTTTTCCTGCTGCCCCTTAGTCAACTCCTTATCCAAATCCTTCTGCCACTTCGGAGCATCCTCATCAGTCTTACACACCCGATCATACTGGCCCGGATCAAGCACAGCCAATTCCTCACACAACTCCTTAATCTTCCCTGCCACAGCCGCAGCCGCAGCGACTTTCCCCTCTCGCTCAATCACATCATCCACAAACTCACCACGATCTTCCTCAGGGATCTGCGATTCCAACCTCTCGAGCACATGCTTAATGGCCACAGCCCCTCGCCGAGCCCTCTCTTCATCCTCCGGCCTCACTTCCTTCTCAACACGCTCCGCAAACTCCTTATACTGCTCCAACGCCTCTCGAGCTTCATCAAATTTCCCTTCCTCAACCATCTGTTTAATCTCAGCAACCTTCTCCTGACGTTCATCCAAGTCATCACCAAAAATCCCATCTAAGAAATAGAAAGGGCTATCCGGTGTTAACCCTGCCTCAACCTCAAGACCAACATCCCCAAACTCTTCCTCAGACTCAATCAGAATATCATCGGCAGCCAAAACCATCCCAGAAGCCAACACCGCAGCCAGCACGACAAAAAGTATAAACCCAACCCTCTTCTGCATCCCAAACAAAAACACCTGAGCTATATAAACATGACCTTCTTCAAAAAGAGAAACAAGACAAACCTCAAAACCCCTCCAACTTACTTAGGAACAGACCGGAGAAGAACCTCTGGCAAATAGTTCACAATCTCGAGAGTCTTCTCAAGACCAAGAGTATGAGATTCCTCATCCCTACGATGCCCCTTCACAACAAGAGACCCGTCGTCCCCTTTTTTCTCAGCAAGATCTGACAGACCGTGATAACTTGCCCAGATGAGGGGCCCATTCTTTCTTGCAACCCTCTCCCTTCTAGAGAGAGAAAAGCCCTCAGGAACAGAAAAATCAGGACTCAAGGAAAGATCTACATTCAATGAAGGGCCATTTCTAGCAAGAGAATTATAATCATTCCCGAGACAGAGATTAACAAAACCATCCACAACAACAGGCACATAATTAAAATTGGCCCCCTTAATATAAAAATGAGTATCCCCGAAATCAGGAGAGCCGGGCTTCGTATAACGCTCCGCAACAACATTCAGACCCTTTCCCACAAAACTAAGAATACGTCCCTCCCGAAGACCTTCCCGCTTAGCAGGAATATAGTTCCCTTTCTTCATAAGAACCTCAGCAACCTTTTTAGACATCGCTTCATAACGTTCAGCCAAATCATTCGGAACATTTTCCTGAGCGCCAAAACCAAACGGCCCAAAAGCCAAACTACCAACACCCGCTGCAGCAGTCTGAAGAAACTCTCTACGATTTTGCATGCACTTCATCAGAAAAAACACTATTTAAATCTTCCTATTTGTATTCACCTCAAAGGAGTATCAAAATACAGAGAACCCCTATAAAAGAAAAGAAACTGACAAAGCAATGATCTCAATCATCATCGCCCTAGCAATCATCGCAGGCATCCTCGCCGGAACCCTAACAGGCCTCTTCCCAGGCATCCACATCAACCTTGTAGCCGCAATTCTCCTCGCATCCATAGCCACCTCAACAACATTCCCCCCTCTCGCCTTAGCACTTTTCATTGTCTCCTTAGCAACAACGCACACCTTCCTCGATTTCATCCCCAGCATCTACCTCGGTGCCCCTGA
The DNA here is from genome assembly GCA_002687255.1 of Candidatus Pacearchaeota archaeon. Taxonomy (GTDB): domain Archaea; phylum Nanobdellota; class Nanobdellia; order Pacearchaeales; family GW2011-AR1; genus ARS50. Next base: position 12,827 of record NYZR01000026.1, read on the forward strand.
AGAAGATTCCTTTCTCGCCGTCCTCCCAGGACACCAACTCCTTCAGCAAGGCCGTGGCCACGAGGCCGTTGTTCTGACACTCTACGGATCACTCATCGCTCTGCCAATTATCCTCTTCTTCACTCCTTTCTTCCTCTTCATCCTCCCCTCAGTTCTCAAACCAGTAACCATCTTCATGCCCTATCTTCTTCTTTTCATCTCCCTCTACCTCATCTTCCGAGAACAGTATCTACTAACAGGCCTCACAGTCTTCCTCCTAGCAGGATTCCTAGGCCTGCTAACATTCAACCTCCCAGTAAAAGAACCACTCCTCCCCTTGTTAACAGGCCTCTTCGGAGCCTCAGCCCTCATTGTCTCCCTTAACAACCGCCCCGTTCTACCCAAACAAAAACATCAACCCCTCAAAAAAATCAAACTGACAAAAAAAGAATTCCTCAAAGCAACATTCGCAACCATAATCGCAGCCCCCTTCGCCTCCTTCATGCCTGGACTCGGCGCAGGACACGCCGCAGTCATCGGATCAGAACTCATCCCGCAAGAACGCCGAGGATTTATGTTCCTAGTCGGAGCAATCAACACGATAGTCGTCGGCCTCTCTTTTGTAACTATCTACGCCATAGGCCGAACCAGAACAGGAGCCGCCGCAGCCGTCAACCAAATCCTGCCCAACTTCACAACCACACAACTCAGCTACATTCTCATCACAATCATAGCAGTCGGTCTCCTCGCCTTCTTCCTAGCCCTCCAAATCTCCAAATCATTCTCCAAACTCATAACAAGAATCAACTATCAAACTCTCACCCTGACCATATTAGCAATCCTCCTCATAGTCAACCTCATCTTTTCAAACACAATCGGCCTCCTCGTCCTCCTCACCGCCACCGCCCTCGGCGTCTTCGCCATCCAATCCCAAGTCCGTCGCATAAACCTCATGGGAGCTTTGCTTTTACCGACAATAATCTTTTACTTCTTTCTCTAAAACACATTCTCCATCACAACAATCCACTTAAAAACCGCAAAACTAAAACCAATATGGAAGACACAAAAAAGATTATAATCTCCACAGTGGTCTCAGCCATACTCCCCTTCATCATAATAAATCTAGGCATAAAGATAATCTCAGACTTCCCAGAAAAACCATGGTTAGGAATAACAATGATAGTCTTAGCATTTCTAACATTCTATTTCTTCCTATACACAACACAAATCAGAAAAAACGAAAACAGCATCAAAGAACTCCAAGAACAAATAACAATAATGCAAAACAAAAACGAACTAAATAAGAAAGCATTAAATACCATAAAAGACATAGTAATATTAGAAGACATTAAAAAAAGGAAAAAGAAATAATGCCTCAACAAATCAGCTCAACAGACTTTTTAGAAATACTGAAAATAATCGTCATAATCGTAGTCGGGTATGTCATCATTAAAGCCCTTCTAACAGCAATCTGACTACCAACCATTCTCTTGATATCTCTTATGCCTACTTTTCCTAATCTTCCGCCCAATCTCAAGAGCATCCTTCTCCGTCAACTTCGACTTCGCAGCTATCGCATCCAAAACAGCAAGCTGCGCAATCCTCTCACGAATCGCCTCCCGAGCCACAGCTGACCAATTCATAAACTCCATCTTGTCCATCTCGGCCTTCAACGAATCATCCGGCATCGAAAGTGTTATCACGGCCATCGTAAGTAACACACAATACAAGTAATCTATATAAATTTAAAAAGCTAAATCACGCTAAAGATTCATGTCAAAAAGCTTTTTGAAATGGGTCTTTACCAATGTTTATTTCTACATTATCCTATTGGGCTGGATTCTCTATGTCTACCAAGTAAACTCTTACAACATTGAAGAATGGTCTATAGCAATTCCAATAATGTGTGTTTTTCTATTGATTCCTTTTGCAATATCGAGACTGATTATGAGAGACATGTATAAAAAAGGATTTCCAATAAGAGGGTGGCGATGGATTATTTATATTATTGGCTGGATAGGATTATTTACGTTCGTTTTCTGGGTATACCAATTCCTATTATACAATATCTATAATTATGAAGAAAGATTCTTCTCTATTGATTTCCACAGAAGAACATATTATTGGGGATGGTTCATGATAATTGGCTTAAGCATCGCATTTCTGTTAATTATTCTAGTAATTATTTAAGAATGATTTATCTCCCAACTAAACCTTGCGAGATGAAACCATAATAAATGAAAAAGCTAGAAGAATAAAGCAAATTGCAAAAAATATCAAAAAAGGTCCAAGATCGTAGGAGAAATATTCTTGACCTACCTTAAAAAATTCAAACAAACCAAAAAGAACGAGAAAGGTTGTTAAAATCACAACGAGGTTATTAAACTTAGTCTGTAACCGGTGTGAGTGTCTGTTGTCATGCATCCTCTGAACCTTAAGAGACTGATCGTCTGTCAGGTCATTATAGTTACGAACTTCTAAAACCATCCAACCATCCTGTTCCTTTGGCTTCCATCGCAGATTTTCCGTCATTTTTATTTACATCAAAACCACTTATCAACAGTCTCTTGCTTCTCCTTCTCCTTCCCAAACACACTATGAATATACATCTCCGTCAACTCCAAACACTCCAACAAATACTGACTCACCCCATGCTCCCTAGCAAGATCAAGAGCAGGCTGCATATACTTCAACACACTCCCCTCAGCAATCGTAAAAATCAACCTCCCTCCACAAGAACAATGCCCACTTAAAGGCGGACGACGATATTTGTTATTACACCCCACACACCGAAACTGCTGCTGAGAAAACTTCCTCAAATTACCTCTCGTATCCCGAATGAAATGCCTCTCAATCATCAACCGAGCCACATCCGAAGTGTCAACCCCACGTAACTTCCGAACCAAGGCCATCATCTTCTGAACTTTCTCATCCATCGTCGGCAACGTCTTATACGACGACATGTTGACACCGCAACCGATATCAGAACAAGCATGCGTAAAAACAACATTCACAAAAGGATCTTGATCATTCTTCAGCCGATCCTTCACAAACTCAACACCCTCGACCTCGGAGCTATGCGCTCCCTTTTCAGCCTGATGATACAACGACAAAGGATACCCTGAAACCTCAAAATCTAAAATCTGATCATCCACATCTCCTGCCCGAATCTGCGTATTCAAAACCAGCGGAGCATCCTGCGTTCCACCTCGGTGAGCCTGTAAAAACTTCCGAGAAAAGTTCACCAACATGTCCATCAACAACATCGAGGCCGCCTCGTCTCCATCGCAATCCCTCCTCATCGCAGCATGCATATACGGACTTGCAAGCATCGTCTGTGTCTGCGAGAACCCAATAATCCTTCCAACAGTGGCCGTGCAAATATGTGGCGCAATGTTCACAACCAACTGCCCAACCACGTCCTTTTTATCCTTCACGTTCAAAAACCGAGGCAGCCCATACAACTGCTCCAACTCATCATCGACAAATTTAGAAATATTCATAAACACCTCGTCTGCCCTTTCATCCGGACTCTCCTTCGACCCGGGCAGGATCACATCGTGTGGGAACAACGTCAGCACTTGATCGTCCCTCTCCAACTTATTCCCATGAACATCCTCCCCATACCCCAACTCTTTAATCTTCTCCACACTCGTCCCAATCTCCTTACAAGTAAAATGCGTGATCGCCATCTCATTCATATCGTATCGTATCGTCCCGTCTTTATTCACATGCAAGTCATACTTCGCCCGCAATAACCCCTTTGCCAAATGCTCGCAATCGTGCCCGGCATTCGAAGTTCCCTTCACCCCCTTCACCGCAACAGGCAGGTCATCTAACCTAACACCCGCCATCTTCTTCCCCTCATCAAAATACCTTCGGATATCGACCCTCCGTCTGCTGTGCTCCATCCACGGCCCGCCCTGTTCCATATCCTCCGGAGCAGCCGACCGCTCTCCCGTCGTCCGAGAAACAAACAACTTCTTACATCCAGCCCCACAACCCTCGCATGTCGGATAAACCGTATCCTTCTTGCACTTTTCGCAAAAGAAATTAGGAAAGTCGCTCTCGACATACCCTACTTCCGCAGCAGCCTGCACACTCCTCAGCCGGCCCCCTTCCTCTGCAACCGGAAAGATCACATGAGGGCTCCCCTGCAATTTCCGCAACTTCGCCTTATCCGGCTTCCCCATCCTTGCACCAACAAAAGTCCCTGCCTTATCCTTAATTTCAACCTCACACAACAAATTCACAGCAGCCAACACACCATGCGACTCAAAACTCTTTACTTTCTGAATGATCTCATCAACACCCTCTTCCAACAAACCACTCTCAATCCCCAAACCAAGATTATATAGAAACACTTCAGCCTCACCAGCCTCTAAAACAACATTCTCCAAGGTCACCTGCTGCTCCACCCCTAATAACTCCAAAGCCCTTTTCCCGACGACAAACCTCTCCCGATCGTCCTTACTCCAAGGCAACACCACCTTGCCACCAACAACCGAACCACGGGCCAACCAATCCAGCAACCCCAAAAACTGCTCCCATGAAATCTGCGTCCACAAAAAGATATGGGAGGGGTGCAAAGGCACTCCATATTTCTTACTTAACTCAACCGCATCACTAAAACTAACGTTCCATTCATCCACCCCTTCCTTGCCCTCTTTCTCAGCAAGTTCCAAACCCCACCACTCTTCCACAAATCCTGGCTTCAACATATCATAATTCCGATTCAGCACATCCCCGAACGGCACCAACAAATCCCCCAAATACAAAATCTCTTCCACATCAGGATACAACTTCTTCGCCTCCGCAGGATCCTGCACCCTTCTCACCCCTCCATCTCTCAACTTAACAATCGGCCCATCCATCTGATCACAACTCGAGACCACACAACCCTTCGTCGGCTTCTCCAATTTCAACTGACTACCATAAGACAGAAACCCATCAGTCATCTCCATCGTCGCAGGATGCACTGACGTCGCAGAAAAACCCCCGCTCCTCGTCCTTCCGTAGCGAAACCGAAAACTGCCCGAACGAGAAGGATGCCCATAAACAGGCCTCCCTGCAACAAGATCTTTCATATAAACTCCTGTGCTTGTATCACTACCTTTCTCGCCTTTCTTCGCTTCCTTAAATTCCTTAATAAAATCATCCAAGAAATCCCAGCCGCTGGTTTTAACACCATTCTCCTTAGCCCCTTTCAACAACCGAAATCCTTTCTGAGCCTTCTGAGCCAATCCCTCAGAAAAAGCAAGACACATCCCCCCTCGAATAAAATCACTCTCGACTCTTGGCAAGTCTTTATGATTACTAACTTCTCTCTGCTCCGTCGGCTCCCCAGCAAGTTGGATAGGCATCCGAGCAGCCAAATACGCAATCTCCTCTTGTGACGGCAAATACTGCAGATTAGTCACCCGCTCATGATAATCATAATTCTCAGTCACATACCTCTTCACCTCCTCCTCCGTCGCATCATACTTCGCATACCCGAAAGTCTCCCGTAAAAAGTCGATCAACATCATAACAACACACGTCGCAGTCGTCCCTGCACTCCGAATCGGCCCAGAAAAATTCGCAATGAAATATTCCTTTCCATCCTTCGTCTTCCCCAATTTCAATTCAGTAAACCCCTCCAACGGCGAACTAACAACACCAAGAGTCACATAAGAAAATCCAACTCGAATGCCTGCATCAATCGCTTGCAGCAAATCCTCAAACTTACAAAACTTCTCTCTGGCAATCTCCTCTGCAATCTTAAAAGCAACCGTCGTATCCAGCTGCCCATACTCTTCCTCCAAAGCAAAGATTCTTTCCACAACTCCTGAATCCAACAACTGTGGATACATCGTGCTAATCAAACCAACTGCCTTCTCCGCCAACGTCGTCGCAACCGGCACCTCAACCTCCGAAACAGGATCCAACCCTTTAGCCCGAGCCTTCCGAGCAACCACAAAACACTTTTCTACCTCTTCATCTAGCATCTTGAAGTATTGTTCAGTGTTCACGAAACAACCTCCAGAGGATGAATAGTAACATATTCTTCTTGTTCATTCCTTTTTCGATCATTTTTTAACAACTCGGAATATGAATGAGATAAAGCACTAAGCGGCCTTACATCTCCTTCAACAATAACATCTGGATCAATATATCTAAATTTCTTCTTAATCAGAACCCCCTCATCAGAGGAAGCGGAACGAACAGTTAAACCATCCTGCAATAATTTTAATCCTTCCTTAATCCCCTCATGATCGACCTCATGAAGAAAAGAAAGAATATCCTTATCCTGTCGTCTGTGAAGATCCTCCACAGATAAAATCCCTCGATCAAAAGCCTGCTTAAGTAAATATGACAAAACATGATATCTCGCCTTAGCCTGGTCACCTGCCCAATGATCCTTTTGACATAAGGAATACAACAAACCAAACTTCTCTGCTAATTCCAATGAATTGAAAACTATTTCGCCATTATAATACCTCAGATCATCAACAATCTCTTCAACAGAATCTCCTTCCAATGCGACTTCACGCAAGACATAATCAATCCTGTCAGCACATAATTTTGGAGCCGGCTGTTCCAACAAAGAAAAGATTTCCAAATCTGCAATCTCGTATAAATCAAAATCATACTTTTTCAAAAGAGATGACAACTCATCTTGCTTTAATGTTTCCAAAAGCAAATTATCCTGATAATCTTCAACAGAAGGATCCCCTACAACCCAATCAACCACATGAGAAAAGGCAGTATGCGAAACATCATGCAACAATCCTGCAACCTGCTCTTTTAGATCAGCACCCAATCTTCGCAGTAAAATCAACACCCCGACTGAATGTTCATATCGTGAGAATCCCTTCCGATGGTAATAATCATCAGGCATCCCGTATTGAGAAATCCCTTTCAATCTTTGCATAGCACCCGTTCGCATCAATTCTAACAATACAGGCTCAGTAATTTCTTCCTTCCCGTAAACCCTATCACTAATCTCCACCATCCTCTCCCCCCTCACTCGAAAAGCCTTCAGACTCTTCAGAGTTGGAGGCCTCGGGATTGTCATCAATCCCAAAGTCAAACACCTTCAACGCCCCCGTCTTCAAATTCAAAACAGGCACCTTACATGGATCAGGAACATTCCCGACCTTCTCCTCGAACTCCGTTTGCTTCTGCCAACAACTCCCTGTAATAATCAGAGTCCCGTGATACGTCTCAACATCTAACCGGTGCACCTCTCCCGTGCACAACAAATCAGGCACTTCAGAAATCATCATCGGATCTGCGTCCCCTTGGGGAATATACACCGCAGATCCGTGAACAGGAGCTAAATGCCGTCGCTTCAACATATGACACACTGCCTTCGCCGGCGTCTGATGAGCCTTCATCATCCTCAATTCTCTAATTTCACCAATGAAAGAATGAATGCTCGCCCCGTGATACATTAAAATCTTAAACTCTTTATCCCCTTCAAGAAGATTGACATAGCAGGGATTTGTCACCAATTTCAGATTCTCAATCCCATACAGCGCAGCCGCATATTTTTCATCAACAAGAGGCTGCGGCTCTGCAACTCTGCAGGCATCGTGCTGACCAGCACATAAAAAGATCGTAACGTGCTTAGGCACCTGCTTCAAATATCCAGCAAGCTGCTCATACTGCTCTTCCATCGTCATCAAATCCAAAACGTTCTCCTGCCCTGGGAAGACACCAACCCCATCAACCGTATCCCCGACGACAAACAAATACTGTATCTTCTTCGCCGTCTCATCATCGCTATTCAGCCAACCAATCATCCTTTCCATCTCCTTTCCAAGATGATTATTACTCCCACAATGCACATCAGAAATAAACGCCACACATGTCTCGTTCTCAAACCTCGTTTTTTCTAACAAGAAACTATCTGGGAAAAACAACTCATGAGCAAACAACATCTCCTGATTCCCGCTGCCCCGGATACCAATCACATCATCAAGCTGCGCCTCCTCGGCAACCGCAAACACATCCTCCCTATCCGGTTTAGCCAACATCAACACCTCACCAGTTAAATCTTCAATCTTCAAAATCAAATTCTTATTCTTCGTAATCCTCTTCTCCCGAACAACCCCAATAACACTCACACTCTGCCTCTCCCCACTTAACTTCCCAATACTCACAAGACTCGACTGCAACTCAGGCCGCTGCATCAACAACCGCTGCATCTGCTGATACCTTCCCCGAAAATGCCGAGTAAAATCTTTCACCTCCAACTTCCGATCGGGCAACGTCGGTGCCATCCTTATTTCATAATCAACACCCTCAACCGGCCCAACAGATTTTCCCGAGCTTAAGCGAGTGCGAGATGACTGCTCGACAGATAACTGATTTCGCTCTGCGAAATCAGCTTTCTCAGAAAGAGCAGCTTTATTTCCCTCACCAACAACCTCTCTCTCCTTAGTCACCTCAATCTGGACACCCAACTTAACAAGCGTCTTCTCCGCAATCTGCCGCTCCCCATCAGGAATCTGCTTCACTGTCTCATGCACGATGGCCCCATGCTGCTGCAACACTTGCTTGGTAATCAACTTCTGCCCCGACCGTTCGACAACACTTGTCAGAAGCTTCGTAGCAAGACCAGAATCCCCAAGAGAAGAAAGCAAATCCAAAACATCCTTCTCCAAAAGAACACCTTGTTCTCGAATAACCTCTTTAAGTAAATCATGCACCATCTTGACAACCATCCACCGAGCCCCGATGGCTTAATAACCTTTTTGCCACTCAACCACCACTATCAAAAACAACACACTACTTAGAAGTAGGAAACATCTCTGCTCACCGCAGAGAGTCCTCGAGCCTGTGAGAGGGTTC
>NYZR01000027.1 GCA_002687255.1 Candidatus Pacearchaeota archaeon
TTTTAAAAAGTTGACTCTAAAACAAAAGAAATGATATTTCCTAAATTGCCCGAATTATTAGAGGAAGGATTCACCCCATATAGTGCAGTAAAAAGCGACCAACATCCAGACTATCTAGAATGGAGGGAGGATGGAGCATTCATTACGGCAAAACAAACATCTGCATTTGATTTAGCAGCGAAAGGAGAATCAGGAGAATATTTCCTTCACCACATTAAATCAAAAAAAGGACTTGAACTGGACGAAATAGAAATCGATGAAAAAAAAGAGACTGCAGATCTCTCTTCAGTAGAAGAATTCAAGAATTGGGTAATAAACAACTAAAGATCAAAAAACTAACCAACATTCAGACCACCACACACATAACGCCAAAGGCTCCAAGATCACTCAAGAGACCTTCAGATCAACCCGATACCGAAACATCCCAGGCCCCAACCGCCCCGCCACACGCACACCAGAAACAGTAACCTTCTTCCTCAACTTCCCAGCCTCTTCCAAAAGTCCAGCAACCATCTCCTTCTTCTCAGACTCATGACCAAACCCATACCAATGCACCACCCCGCCCTTCCGAACAACAGATAAACCAACATCTAAAAACGAATCAGATAAACGAGGACGAGCCATCACAACTCTGTCCCACTTCCCACGCAAACCTGAAACCATCCGACGCACATCACCTTGAACGATCCCCAACTTCCCAGACAACTTATTCCTTTTCACATTCTCCAAAGCATACTTACTCGCCTCACGGCCCAACTCAACACTCACCACCTCGGCAGCCCGCCCAGCCTTAGCCACAACAACAGCAAACGGAGCAACCCCTCCGAACAACACCAACACTCGTTCACCCCGACGAACCTTCTTCGCAATCCGCTCCCGCTCAGTAGACAACCGAGGAGAAAAATAACACGTATCCACGTTCAGCCGAAACGAACATCCATTCTCCGTCAAAAGCACCTCCTTCGTCTTCTCCCCTGCCAACCACTTTGTCTTCTGTGTCCGCAACCGCCCCGAAAACTTCCCAATTTTCTCAACAACAGTTCGAACAGATTTCTTCTCCCGGAGCAACCGCTCCGCTTTCCGCCTCTTCTCCGCAACTTTCATCCCGTCCGGAAACTTCGCTACAAGAATGTTCCCAAGCACATCATAACTCGCCATGAAACAAAGAAAGCATATCACCTTAAATAAGTATCCACAACCATGCCTGGGCATCAGATTATCTCAGCGGCGCAGCCGCTTCCGATCCGAGCCGTAGGCGAGCATTTATATAACAAATTCCCATAATAAGAAAAGGAAAAGAGACCATGAAACTCATAGGCTACCTCATCGCACTCGCAGGAATAATCGGCCTGGCCGCAACCACGTTCCCAAGCATCCTAGCAGAAATCCCTTTCCTTGCAGACTACAGCACAACCAACATCACTCTCGGATCAGCAGCACTCATCATCCTCGGAATCCTCCTCGCTGCCAGAGGGGGCAAACACAAGGTCAAGGGAAGCAAAGAAGGTGAAGTCCCCATTTACGAAGGGAAAAAAGTAATCGGATATCGCAGACACTAAAACAATGTCGTCTGAGCAGCCTTTCCCTTCCCCTCTTTAAGTTTATCAAGCTGCTTCTCAACCCTTCCCTCATTAAACTCATGCCGTTCAACTAAAATCTCCATGATCTTCTCCCCATCCAACTTCGGAAACTCCACCCTAACATCCTTAGTGACCTCAGGCTCCTTAAACAACTGAAAAACGGCCTGCCAATCAAAATCAACTTTCCCCTCCAAAGACCCAAAAATCCGAACAGGAAATTTCTTCTCCTTCACCAAAGCCAAAGCTTTCTTCGGCCCAATTCCCTTCACCCCGCCAGGATTAAAATCCGTCCCCACCAAAATCGCCAAGGAAATGAATTGATCCGTATTAACTCCAAGTGTCTGCAACACATCTTCATATTCCAACAACTCTGGAGAAATGTAAATCATCCCAGAAACCGTCTTCCGAGTTTTAGCAAGAGTCAAATTCTGAATCAATCTTCCACCAACTGCCAGAGCATCATAATCCTGACTCGCCACAGCATACGCACTCCTCTCTCGAACAAGCTGAGCAGCCTGCATCTCCCCTTCAGCAGGCGCTTGCACCACAGCAACACCCATCGCCTCCAACAATTCCTTACTCTCAGCAATCATCTCTTCCGTCAACCGACCCAACGACCGATACTTCCGCATCTTATCCACATCCTCCTCTTCCAAAGCAGTCTTGAATTTCACTTCCTGAGACGCACGGGCCTCCCGACGCTTCTCCTGCTCAGCCTGCTTCATCTCGTTCGAAATACCATCAAACACCCACACCAACTTCACACCCTCACTCAACAACGAAATCGTCCGATAAAACAATCCAGAAAGATGCGACGTAATCCTCTTCTCTGAATCCATCAACGGTGTCCCATCAGGCTGCCGGATGCTCGCCAGAAACTGATACAACGCATTATACGCATCCACAGCTATCACTTTCCCCCGTAATTCCTCAACCTTAATCCCACGCCGAGGAGTCAAGTCCCCAATTTGGAGGCCCATCAGATGTGGCCTCCAAGAAGAATAGTTTCTTGAACTACTCGAAATTTTTGTTTGAGTTGCCGAGAACAAAGTTCTCGAGAACCTAAAAGGTTTCTTTCCTCAAGAACTACGTTCTTGACGTCCCCAAGATCCTTCGGATCTTTAAAGTCTAAAGAAGCTTGTAGTTGCAATCCCATAGAAACTACTACAACAAAAACTACATAAAGTTAACTACCAAGAACTCGCCTCGCCTGCATCATAACGTCTCGATAGAGATAACCAACATCCACATCCCCCAAATCACTCACGTCCTGACTACCGCCAAAAGCAAACTTAGGAAAAAAAGACTGAAGCCCTTCACGCTTCACCTCAGTATCCATCCCAAACTGATCAGTCCGCACACCGTGATTCACAGCATGATCAAAAAAAAGATTATATTTCTGAAGCTGCGCATTTTTACGCTTATACTCTCCCCAAGCAAGCCTACGATCCCCATCATATGACTCCCAATCGGGACAATCAACCATGTATCTTGCTCAAAAAACTCCTATATAAACCTTCTGATTTCACCACCTCCCAGAAACAAAATCAAAGAAACACCAATCTCTAAATACTCGCCCCACTATAAAAAGAAAATGAAAGCAACCATCGTCGCCGCAGACCACATCACCGAAGACAACAAAACCCTCATCCGTTTATTCGGCCGCCTCGAAAACGACCAATCCTTCGTAGCCCTGCTCCCACACAAATCTCATTTCTTCCTGGAAACCAAGGAAAAAAAACACCTTCCAAAAATCCCAAAAACCAAAACCACCCCAACAAAACTCAAAACATTCGACAACGCTCCGGTGCTAAAAATCTCAACAGAAAACCAAACAGATCTGACAAACCTCGTAAAGACACTGCACGAAGAAAAAATCCACACCTATGAAGCAGACCTCAAACCCGCACAAAGATTCCTGATAGACAACGACATCAAAACCACCATAGAAATAGAAGGCGATTATGAATCATCCCAAAAAATCGACCGAGTCTACCAGAACCCCACCATAACCGCATCACAACACCAACCAAAAGTAAACATGGCCTCCATCGACATCGAATCAGACAAAGACACCGGAGAACTCATCTGCATAGGCATCTACACCGAAAAAACAAAAAAGGTCTTCATGGTCTCCAAACACGAACTCAAAAACACAAACTCCTACAAAGACGAGACGAGTTGCATCGAAGCCTTCCGTGCCGAACTAGCAAAAGAAGACCCCGACATCCTCACCGGATGGAATTTCATCGACTTCGATCTACTCTACTTAAAGGCAGCGTTCGCCAAACACAAAATTCCTTACGACCTCGGCCGAACAAATGACCCTGGCCGATTAAGAATTCAAGCCAACTTTTTCAAGACCAGCTCAGCAACATTCCCAGGAAGACAGGTAATAGACGCCCTCTCCCTCATCCGAGATCCCTTCCTCAAAGAAGCCCCAACCATAAAGAAAGCAAACTTCGAATCCTACACGTTAGAGAACGTCTCTCAAGAAATTCTCGGAGAAGGAAAGCTCCTCAAAAGCAAAGACAGACACAATGAAATAGAAGATCTCTACACAAAAGATACCAAAGCCTCCCACCAAAAACTAGCAGACTACAACCTCCAAGATTGCAAACTCGTCTATGACATCCTAGAAAAAACTAAAATGCTCGACCTCGCCATCGAGCGAACACAACTCACAGGAACAACGCTCAACAAACTCACCGCATCAATAGCAGCGTTCGATTCGCTCTACATCAGAGAAGCCAGAAAGAGGGGCCTCGTTTCCCCATCAAGCCATTACACCAGAAAAGAAGAACGCATCACAGGAGGCTATGTGCAAAACCCAGACCCAGGAATCTACCACAACGTCCTTGTGCTCGACTTCAAATCTCTTTACCCATCAGTCCTCCGAACGTTCAACATCGACCCTTCCTCTCTCCGAGAAAAGAAAAGTAAAACAACCCTAGAATTAGAAGACGTCCACTATGAAAACACCAACGGCATCCTCCCCAACATAATAGAAGCCCTCCACAAAGCAAGAGAAGAAACAAAAAAACAAAACCATGAGTTAGCAAGTTACGCCATCAAAACCATCATGAACTCATTCTGGGGCGTCCTCGCCTCTCCGAACTGTCGTTACTTCGACTTCGACATGGCGAACTCCATCACCAAAACAGCACAAGCTACGATCAAACTCACCGCCAAAGAGATCGAGAAACTCGGCCATGAAGTAATTTACTCAGACACAGACTCCGTCTTCGTCCACGCTGGATCAAAACTTAACAAAGCCCAAGCAGAAAAGCTCGGAAAATCTCTTCAGGAGCACATTAACGCATTCTATCAAAACCACATCAAGAAGAACTACAACCGTGAATCTCACTTAGAACTAGAATTTGAAAAACTCTACACAGCCTTCATGACACCCCAAGTCCGAGGAAAGAAGTCGGGAGCAAAGAAAAGATACGCCGGCTTGGTCAACAACAAACTAGAAATCACAGGCCTAGAGGCAGTCCGAGGAGACTGGACTGAAGCCGCACAAGAGTTCCAGCGCCAGCTCTTAATGAAAGTATTCACCAACACCCCACCAAAAACCTATATCAAAAACACCATCGCCGATCTGAAAGCAGGAAAATTAGACGCCCAGCTCATCTACCGTAAATCTCTCAGAAAACCTCTGGAAGAATACACCAAAACCACCCCGCCGCACGTCAAAGCCGCCAGAAAACTCCCCGAACTAGAAACCAACATCATCGAATACGTCGTCACCACCGATGGCCCCGAACCCCTCCAACTTCAAAAGCACAAATTAGACTACGACCACTACCTCGACAAACAATTCAAACCTATCGCCACCCAAGTCCTCGAACTCCTCGACCAAGACATCGAAGATATTATCTCGGGTTCGACTCAAGCCACGTTGTTCTAAAACCACAACATTCATAAACCCAGTATGAATGAAAAGAGCATGCCCATCAGAGAACTCTTCTACGGAACAGCGATGAACGTCCTTCTAGCAACAACCATGTATTTCGGATTCAGAGGCCTAAACGACGAACAACGCTATCAAGATATGCTCAAGCAGGAACACACTCACAAGGAAAGTCTCCTGGCCACAAAGATCAACAGAGATATGGATATTGCAGGCATGTTTGGGTCAGCAGCCTGTATGCTCATATCAGCAGCAAGACTCTCAAGAGAAGAAGACTAACTACTTCTCCTTCTGAGCCCAACTACTCACCAAAAGAAAGAACCGCATAGTTCACCTTATGTTTCTCCACATTAAATCCTTCTTCTATAGATTTAACAACTTGTTCTTTATCATAGGGCTTGCATGAGAAGATATCAACAAAAACTTCATTTTCAAGACCGTGGGGCAACACGAAGGTATGGATAGACACATGAGAGAAATCAACAACAGCAAACCCTGTGATGCCCGGATTTTTCGAACTTCCCTCCATCAAATTAGGCCCATGGAGAATGTTCATCTTAAGTGACTTTATAGTCCCGATAAGGAAATCCTCAATAAAATCTTTATCAGTTATTTTGTTGCGATCGGTGGTTTTGAAATCGTAAGTGATATGAAATGCCGGGACAGACATTTGGTTAGAACGAATATATTTATCTCCAAGAATAATGCGAACAAGATTTCTTAATAGGTTCCTTATATTCTCGAACAATAAGAATTGTTCCTTATTTTTACTGCAAAATGTTCCCAAACGGTAACTCAACTCTGCAATTTTATTGAAGAGTTGTTCATCTTTTTTAAAAGTCTTGTCAGTTATGTTATTATGATCTATCTCATCAATAACAAATTGTGTATGTGTTTAGCTCTTGAGAGCTAAACCGAAAATTAGTTCTACTCACAATCCTTACTAAGAATATGGAAAAGGAGATCTGTAAGAACTGCGAACGCTTGCTCAAGCAGAATGAATCCTTGAAGAAACGCATGGATGAACTTGAGGCAAGGTTGAAGGCGTATGAAAATGCTCATACGCCTTCTTCTTTTTCACGAAGAAGATATCCCAAACCAACACCAACAGGAAATCCTATCGGTGCACCATTCAGTCATCCTGGAAAAACAAGACCCCAGAAAAAACCAGGTAGAATCATTGACGTCCTAGCGAAGCACTGTCCAGATTGCGAGAGTGAGCTTAGCGAGCCAATCGAGATACAGAAGAAAATCATCGAGGATCTCCCAGAACCTCGACAGATTGTAGTAACGCAGTTTAATCAATGCGTCTGTCGCTGTCTTCATTGTGGAAAGATGGTCAAAGCCACTCACCCAGACCTTCCTGAAAAAGGAAGGTTGGGCCCAAGACTCTTAACAGAAATCAGTCTTCTAAGATATGAAGATCGTCTTCCTTTCAGGAAAATAGCCAAGCAACTTCAGAGTCAATACGGTCTTACCCTCACTCCTGCGAGCATTCACGAAGCGGTGCAGCGCACGACTGCTGCTAGCGAACCAGCTTATGATGAACTGAATCAGGAGATTCAACTTTCAAGAGGCGTAAATAGCGACGAGACTTCGCAAAACGTTCAAGGAGAGCGATGGTGGACGTGGGTTTTTAGAACATTAACGAGTGTGCTCTTTGTGAATAGAACGAGTAGAGGACAAGCACCTCTTCAAGAAGTGCTTGGTCATGACTATCAAGGAATCGTTACCTGTGATGGATGGAAGCCTTACTCTGCAGTTGTGAAGAAGATCCAAAGATGCTGGGCGCATCTTTTGAGAGAAGCGAAATGGCTTGGACAAGAGAAAAAAAGACAAGCCAAAAAAATGTATCGTGCTCTTTGTTCTCTCTTTGCTGATCTGAAAAAACAACGAGAGCTTCAGCTCTCATTCTATAAGAGAGAACAGGAGAAGAGAAGATTAGAAAAAGAAATGGATGGAATTATTCAGTTCGGTCAGAGGTATGAGCGAACAAAAAAATTTGCTCAGAAAATAGCGAATGGAAAAGATCACTGGTTTACGTGCGTGGTGCATCCAGAGATTGAACCGACGAATAATGCGGCAGAGCGAGCGTTGCGAGAGGTTGTGATTCAGCGTAAGATCGCTGGGACGCTGAGGAATCAGAAGGGAACGCATGCGATGGAAGTTCTGATGTCTCTGATTCAGACCTGGAAGTTACGGGGACAGAATCCGAGAGAGATGTTATTGGAGACGATTAGGGGGAGCTAAACACATACCAAATTGTATAATGTGTGAAAACGAATGAACTAATTGATGCTGTTTGTTAGGCAACAGTTTTGCTTTACCTGTCACAGCAACCATAATCTCCGACTCAAGCTCCAACGATTGCTTGACACCCTCTTTAGACTTACCCAACTTGTTAATTGACAAACTAATCTCTTTCGATTGTCTCTTTAATGCCCTGAGCTGCTTTTTCAACTCAAGGTTCACCTCGCCGATATTTTTAAATCTGTAATTCATGATAAGTCAACCCTCTCGCTCCTGGCTAAAGAACTTTCGTGGTTTAGAAACTCCTTCAGCTAAATATTCCATGAGAGCCATAGCAGAATAAACTCTAAATTCAGCCTCATCAAAAACCAAAGACTTCTTAGACAAAATAACTTGCTCAGAGATCTCCCGATTATGATGCGCAGGCAAACAATGCAAGATAATGAGATCTGCCTTGGAGTCCTTGAGAAAGTCTCTATCAACACGATACTTCTTAGAAGGTCTCTTCTTGAGGAAATCCGAGCCAGGCCACCACCATTCATCAACATAAAGCACATCGGCCTTTTTAATCACCCTGCGAGGATCCTTCTCGATATACAATTTCCCAGGCAACTTGCCAACAACATCCCTAAAATCATCATTCTTCCCAACAAATTTACCTGTCGGAGTGATGAGAGTGACATTTCCATCCAGAAGAAGCACCCCATAAACAAAAGACTCAATAACACCACTCCCCTCAGCAGGACAGACAGCACAAACAGAAAGCTTTCTGACATCCCCCTTCTCTCTAGTAATCACCGCAAGATCTGCAAGCGCTTGACTAGGGTGACCCACTACAGAAAATCCATTAATAACGGGTGGGAACGTATCTCTCTTCAACACATCAAGAATCTTTCGAGAGTAGTCCCTTACCACATACATATCAACAAACCGATCAGCAGTATCAATAATATCTCCAAAACTTTCTCTCGTCTCTCCATCCTCATGAGTAACAGAATGAATATCCATAAAATAAGGAAATCCCCCAAGTTTGTGCGTAGCTATCTCAAAAGAGAGCTTAGTCCGGAGAGAAGCAGAATCAAAAAAAAGACCAACCTGCTTTCCACGTAATGAAGAAAAGTTCTTGTTTCTGTTCTTACCAAAATAAATGGATCTTTTAATAAGACGTCTCCAAACAGAAGAACTCAGATCAGTCACCTCTAAGATATTTTTATGCCTCACAAAACAAGACAGAAACCCCAGTTTATAACCCTTTCCAAAAAGCAATGTCCTGACTAACTACTTCTTCTCTTCCTTCTGAGCCCAACTACTTACCAAAGCGATCCCAACAATCGCAATCACCGTAACCACAAGGGCAGTCCACAACTCCACAAGATATGGCCGTCCCTCCAACATCCCAAGAGGAATATTTTCCTTCACGACCATAACAATGAAATCCTTCCACGACAAACCGATCAAGAATGAAAACGCAGCTATGATCGCAGTAGAAGCATGATCCTTAAACTTCTCACGAACATAAGACGCATGCCCCCTTATTTTCTTAACCACCATAGCTTACACAAAGAACACGCAATTTTAAACATTTCTAATAAAAGGAAAGAGCCTAAAAAGTTGGCACAGGCCGCTCTTCTGCACCCTCTTCAACAACTTCAGACTCCCCTAAGATATCTGAGACAGGGATCTGACATTCTTCCCTATCTTCTAAATCTCCAGAAAGATGGCGGGTCTTTGCATACCAACCAGACCCCTCCCTATAGACCTCTAAGACCTCATAAGTTCCAGGAGCATCAAATCTCATAAACACCTTCCCCGAAACAGCTCGAAGAAAATATTCAGCAACGGTGGGCATAATCATCCCCTCAATAGTCTCTATTTAAACCTTCGCCTAACATTCCATAAACGAACTTCTCACGCCACATGCCGAGCGCACTCGGCCCTTCGGGCCTCGTAATCTACTGAGGCTATTTTCTCTCTGAAAATAGCCGAAGCTAATTTACTTTTCTGAACTCCTAGAAGGTCTTTTTGTAAAAGAGCTTGTAGTGAAGCTAATTGTTCCTTCGGAACAAGCCGCTCAAAATTCACCCTCCAGAAAAGAACAACACCCTGTATTGTTACCTAAGAGGTTGGCAAAACCTCAAAAAAAATTAATTTACCATTTTAATCAACTCCAGCCATTTATTTTCTGATGTAAGTTTTGGGTTTGGAATAGCCTCCAGAGAAAAATAAAGACCTTTTATCAAGTGAAGAAACGAATTTATTACAAGAAATTGCAGAGATTAAACGTCAGGAAAAAGCTGATTG
>NYZR01000028.1 GCA_002687255.1 Candidatus Pacearchaeota archaeon
TAGCAGGCCCCAAATTCTCCAAAGCAAACACATACGGAACCGAACTCCCCGTAAACTTCCCAACAGCATCTTCCCCATCAACCTGCACATCATATAAATACGGAATCCTCAACGTCACAGTATTCGTCTTTTGCCCTTCCTCCGTCAACAACCTCACACGACCAATCTCGATCTCCGTCCCCGGCTCAGAGAAGACTCCAGACAGTTCGGGCAACACCAGCCGCACTTCATCAGCAGGCCCATCAAAAAATAACTCTCCTTCTTTCAGCCCAAACTCCACCGTTCGAATATTCCCTGTCGCCCGGGCCGCAGTCGTCAACTTATCATCAAGCACATTCAACGAACTAATCGCCTGTTCCACTCGCAGCCGATCTTTCGATTCATTAATCTTCGGCATCGCAAAAGCCAAAACCAGGCCGATCATGGTAATGCCAATCAACGTATACAAAACACTTTCGATCCAGACCTGGGCACGACGCTGCCGAATCATTCTACGCTCCAGGGTTGGCCAAATCTACGCCAACACACAACTTCAACGTAATTTCGTCAGTCACATCACATACCTTCCCCGTCTTCAACACAGGAAATACCTTAACTTTCGTATACGCCTCAGAACTCGTATGCACATACGTCCTCACCTCACCAGACCCTGGGATACTGAACGTCCCAGCAGCAGGATCCAACATCGTCAACTCTCCTAGCTTCACAGCAGCCCCCGCATCAACTTTCACCGTTTTGGCACTGCCTTCCTCGGAAAACGTCAACCGCAACCCACTCACTTCCTCAGCCAAGCCCTCACTTCCTGCAGCCCGAACAGAAGCCCCATGCAAACTTCCCTGCCGGCAATTCATCTTAAATTCTTCCTCAAATTGATAATAGTCTCTATACGTCAAACACGCAGTCCCATCATCCAAACTATTTTTCACAAAAGGAATAATGAAGGCCGCAATCACCCCCACAGCAGTCAACGTCAGCAACACTAAAAGCACCGTAGCAATCACCGCACTCACACCCCTTCTCATCATAATTTAACCTAATGGGTTCTCCTTTAAAAAACTACTCAACGGGAACTGGCGCAGGCTTCGCCCGATAATTCTCAACCATCTCCACCAATCCATCCTTCGCCCGTTTCCACACAGGATCCCTGGGCGGAAGCGAATTTGCTCGCATGACGTAACAAGAAAGTGAAATGAGAGAACTTCCAGCACCAAGACAGTATAAAGCTTCAGGAGATGCAGAGTCAGGTGCGTGAGAAAATACGAAAGCACTACAACCTGCACTAAGAGGGCCTGCGGCCGCACACTCTCGCTCCTGACGATAAACTTTGGGATGAACCACACCTGACTCGATAGAATCCTTCTGCAGTTCTTCGATTTGGTAATTTTCTTTTTGAGTCCTATGGAGGAACCAAAGGCCTGCAGCAACTATGGGTGCTGTAGAAGGAAGATGAGAAAGGGGGCCTGCCGCAAAAGGCACGGAAGATAGAGTAATCATTTGATTCGCCAACTGGCTCTTCGTCTCACCAGTCGTCCAATTCCACGCACACCTGCGTTCACACCTTTCATAATCGTATTGTCTACGGCAGTATACGCTATCCACAACATACAAAACCAACAAAATCTTCTCTTTTAAGTCTTTCTAAATAACCGTCGTTTCAACGCCAACATCAGAACAGACATAACTCTTCTTCACATCCCCACTCTCTCCCAGCACAATCGGCACCACAACAATGGTATCTCCGCTCTTAATCTTTCCATTCTTCAACGCCGGAACATCAATACTTCCCGTGTCCCCCACAGTCACACTCTGACTATCAAACACACCAACATTCTCCACCGAGCCAAATCCTTTCTTTCGCACTTCGATCCCATACAACGGCACATTCCCTCGATTCACGACATGCACTTTCCCCTCACTCACCACCGCCTCCGCATCAAACACAATATCTCCACACGAAAACTCAATAGGCTCGCTGAACTTCACGACTTTCTCCGTAATAAAACTCTTCCCCCACAAAAAGATAATCGCAGCCAAAGCCAACGCAATCAACACAAGCAAAACAGTAGCAATCACCGGAGACACACCCTTTCTATTGAACATCCCAACGGAAACCAGAGGATCTTTAAAAACATTCCTGTAATCAAGAACTTTCAGAAAGTCTTTTAGAAATCTTCCTAGCAGCCTCACCAGGCATCATTATATCCTCATTCCAATAAACACTATGGGGGTATGCAAGGTATGTTCTGGTGGAATCTTCCCCTTCTCGATCATAAAGAGAAAGAGCAAGCCTCCCTCCTTTCAGAAAAGACTCCTTTTCCCTATCGGCAAAGACAAATTCATAACGGTCTGTATTGAACCAAGAAGGGATCTTAGTCCTACCAAGACAGGGGTTTTGGGTAAACAAGTCTCCAGGAGAGAGTCTACAGTAATTAATAAACGTGTCAGCATCCGAAAGAACATTCAATGTATCCTCTTTAGAAAAAACAAAAACAGATCCAGGATGTTCCCCTGCGTGTCGTTCCAAGAATTTTCGGAGATCTCCCTTTTCACCAAAAACATGGGGGTTGAGATCTCGAACGGAATCCCCAAAAACAGGAGGGGCCTTACGAGAGAGTCGTGTATGCATAACATCGTTTAGAAGGGAAATAGATTGTTCCTCCAACACCTTCCAATTCCATCCAAATATGCCAAAATTTGGCTGGTTGTAGAAAGCATCGGGTTCCTCAACAGGAGGGCATTTATCAACAAGGAACATACACCAGAGAACTCTCAACCCTTAATAATCTTTTCCCTCATGCAGTCAACACACTCTCTTTGCTGATATACTCAAAAGCACTATGCGCCGCAGTGCACCCCTCGGCAACACCTGTAATTGCCTGCTTAAACGGCTTATCCCCAACATCTCCAGCAGCATACACACCAGGCATACTCGTCTCCGACGTCTTATGATCCATCACGATCTCTCCCTTCTTATCAACCTTCACACCCAACTCGACAGCAAGATCGGATAAGGCAATATGCCCGATCGCCACAAACAAGCCATTCAGGGCCAGTTCCTTTTTCCCTTTATACGCAGCATCCAATTGCACTTTCTCCAACACCTGTTTCCCAGCAATAGAAGTCACATTCGTATTCGTAATCACTTCAATCTTCTTCTGGGCAGCAACCCGTTTCTGATTCACCGGCTCCGCCCGAATCTTGTCCTTTCGATAAATAATATACACTTTCTTCGCATGCTCAGCCAAAACAAGGGCGTCCTTCGCAGCCGTGTCCGATCCGCCAACAACACCAACAATCTTATCCTTGAACAACGGCCCATCACACAACGCACAATACGCAACCCCTTTATGCTCATAATCCACAGCACCCGGAACTNCAAGCTTCCGCCACTTCGTCCCGGTCGCAAACAAAAGCGTCTTCGCTTCATACTCAGCCTTCGGAGTTTTCACCAAGAAACCCCTCCCCTTCTTCTCAACACTCTCTGCTCGCTCTTCTTTGATCGTCACTAACTCATACTCCTTGGCATGATCCTCAATCTTCTGAGCCAATTCTGTCCCTGTCAGTCTGATAAAACCTGGATAATTCTCCACAACATTCGTCGTCGTAATGACTCCTCCAATCGCCTTCTCCGTCCCGTGGGCATGTCCCAACACCAACGTTTTCAACCCCAACCGAGCAGCATACATTCCCGCTGCCATCCCAGTCCCTCCCGCACCCAAAACTAAAAAGTCAAAAAGTCGATCATCAGTCTGAGACTTTTTGGCATCCAAGGTGCGCTTGCGTGCCTTGGTGTCATATTTCTCTGCAGCCATAATCCCCAAAACAAGAGAGATTATTTAAACGCTGCGTTAACTCCGAGCACATGAATTAGATGTAAGCGTTCGAAGAAAACGACGAACACTACCTAAAGAAATTTCTTCTTGAGAATGTGTTGAACATAAATAGGCATGTTTATAGTAAAGCATCTCATCAACAGCGGCCTTGCAACGAAGCAGAACATCTTCTCCGGCTTCTTGATGCAATGTAGAATGTGCGCTCTGGAGAGAATGATCCCTCGGTGATTGATAACCATTTTCCATAACCTCCAAAACAAGAGAGATTATTTAAACGCTNCGTTAACTCTGCTTACAGAAAATCACTTTCATGAAAAAGAGACAGAATGATTTATTAACACCTCTTCTTATCAAAGACAATGAAAATCTTGATGGTAAGACATGCACACTCCGTGGGAAATGAAATGAAAATCATAGATTCTTCCGCAGCAAAATTTGACTTAGGACTATCTGAAAAAGGAAAAGAACAAGCTCAAGAACTCATTCCAAAACTGAACAAGTATAAAATTGATGCATTTATTGTCAGCTCGCTGAAAAGAACAATAGACACCATAACTCCCTTTTTAGAAACAATATCAAATCCAGCAGTCACAATCAACGATCTGACACTAGAAAGAGATGCAGGAGAATTTATTGGAAAGCCTCTAGTGGAAATGAAAGAATACTTGGAGAAAGAGAAGGTCGACAGGGTCTCATTCAAACCAAAAAACGGAGAATCGATTTTAGAAGTCTACCAAAGGGCCAAGAAGTTTCTAGAATTTCTAAAATCAGAATTTGCCAATAAAAACGTTTTAATCTGCGGACATAAAAACTTCCTCATGTGTCTGAAAATACTCATAGAAAACAAAGACATCAAGGATTATTATTCCTTCGAACCAATAAAAAATAATGAGATCTTCGAATTAGAGGCCTAGCACTATTTTTAAAAACTTCCATCTTCAACCAATAAAATGGATCCAATACTAAAAGCCTACCTAAAAAAACACAACATCCAATACCAATCCTACGAACATCCAGAAGTTTTTACGGTAGAAGAAGCAAAAGCAACAAAAGAACAAATTCCTGCGCAACATGCTAAATGTCTCTTCCTCAAATCCAACACAGGAGCATTCTATCTCGTAGGCATGAAAGCAGACAAACGCCTCGACATCAACACTCTACAAAAAACGCTCCAAGTCAAAAAACTCCGCTTCGCCTCAGCAGAAGAACTCTTACAAAAACTAAAACTCACGCCAGGCTCCGTCTCCATCTTCGGCCTCATCCACTCCGAAAAAGTCATCTTTCTCCTAGACGAAGAAGTCTGGCGCTCCGATTCTGTGGGCTTCCACCCCAACATCAACACCGCAACGCTCGTCCTCGACCACGACAACCTCGAGAAGTATTATGACTCTCTACTAAACGAAAAACGTATCGTGGAGCTACTGTGAAACGCCGCCACGCCCTCCTCCTCGCAGCCTTAATCACAGGGCTCATAGCATCTAATCTAGCCATCCTAGAACTCCAAACACAAGAAAACAAAGCCCAAATAACCATTGCAAGAGTCATCGATGGAGACACCATAGAAACCTCCGAAGGAGAAAAAATAAGACTCCTGAATATCAACACCCCAGAAAAAAACAAGCCAGGCTATGACCAAGCAACCAACTTCCTAAAACAATTCGAAAACCGCTCCGTTCAAATAGAAGATCTTGGCGCCGACAAATACCAACGAACATTAGCAAGAATTTACACACCTGAATACCTAAATCTCAAAATCATCCAAGAAGGACTAGCCGTCAAATTTCTCGTAGATGAATCAGAAACCAAACTCTTCGCCTCCGCAGAAGCAGAAGCAATCCAACAACAAAAAGGAATTTGGAAGCACGCTCCAGAATTCAACTGCATCCAATCAGACATAGATGAAAAAGCAGAGGTAATCACTCTAAAAAATACCTGCCGCCCAATAGCTCTGGAAGGCTGGATCCTCAAAGACGAAAGTAGAAAAACCTATAACTTCCACAACACTACCATAACAAGCATAATCATCGTGCATTCAGGAAAAGGAACGAATGACCAAGAAAACAAATACTGGAACCTCAACACCAACGTCTGGAACAACAACCGAGACACGCTCTATCTTTTTGATAGCGCTGGCCGCATCGTGCATACTCATCCTTACGGCTACTAACGTTTCAGCCGCACTGACCATCGACCTCACAACCCCTTCAGAAGTCAAGATCAACGACTCCTTCGACGTCACCATCGCAGCAGACACCTCTGACAAACACGACGTCAAACTCTTTGTCTACCAAGACAGTTACAGCGACATTATCTCGGAAATAAAAAAGAGCGGCGACTGGAGCAACCCTTTCTATTACACCAAGGAAGCATTCCCAGACCAAAAGACCTTCCAACTTCGTGTTCTCGAGGCTCCCGGAACAAGAGAACTCTGCGTCAGACTGAGAAAGACAGGGGGCTCGTCCTTTGATCAAACCTGCACGAATATCACCCTCATCGCATCCCAAACAGAAAGTAACGAGGATGAAGACCAACAAGACAACACCGAAGAGGAAGAAGAATCAGAACAGAATGAGGAAGAGGACAAGCAAGAACCGGAAGACAACACAGGCGAAGCCTCACCTTCAGCAACACCCCTCACATTACCTTCAACTTCAGGAGAGCAAATCATCCTCAATCCCTCACAAGAGCAACCCTCAAAAGAAGAAGTCTTCATCACTCAAGACGAAAAACACAGGCGTTATCTCATCTATAGCTTCACGGCCTTCACCCTCATCATTATTCTTCTCCTCGCCCTCCGAAAGCTTTAACACCTTCACACAGCCTGCTGTTGAAGGTCTCAAGGTTTTTGTTCCAAAAACCTTTAAAAGGTCTTTTCCTAAATCCAACCATGCCGAAACTCAAAGCAGCACTCATCCTGGAAATCCTAGGCCGCCCCGAAGCGCATGTGAAAGAAGCACTCCAAACGCTTGTCCTAAAACTTGGCGCAGAAAAGGGCATCAAAATTTTGGAGAAAACAATCCATGACACCAAACCTCTCGAAGAAGCACCAAACATGTTTACCACTTTCGCCGAGCTTCTCGTAGAACTCGACGGCCTGGAAAACTATTTCGCCA
This sequence comes from Candidatus Pacearchaeota archaeon, assembly GCA_002687255.1. Lineage (GTDB taxonomy): Archaea > Nanobdellota > Nanobdellia > Pacearchaeales > GW2011-AR1 > ARS50. The sequence goes on from NYZR01000028.1 coordinate 6,947, forward strand.
TCCTCTTCGCCTACATGCCCGCCCATGTCGAACTCATCGAACCAGAAAGTATAACTCTCTCAAACGCCAATCTCAACGAGCTCGCCAACAAACTCCTCTCCAGGCTCCATGAATACGACGCCGTCGTCAAAAAGAGCACCACCGAACGAGACATCTTGCTCCAAAAGCTCCAAGAAGTCGCCCCCCAATTGTTCAAAAAAGAACAAAAAGCGATAGAAAAAATCAACAATCCGAAGAAATCGAAAGCAAAAAAGAAACCAGGGAAGAAAAAGAAATAACCTAAAAAATTATATAACTTCAATGTAACCAATGCACATGAAAGTTTTAATAACAGGGCCGTGCGGTTCAGGAAAGACAACCATAATCACTGAATTAACTAAGAAAGGGTATAAGACAAGCGCCGCACTAGAGAAAGAATTTTGGTTCGAGAAGGATGAAGTAGAGAGTTTTGAACACGGAATTATGAACAACCGGATTAAGGTGTATAAGGAGCTCCAAGGAAAAGGGCTGGTCTTCTTTGACAGAGGAGTAGTCGATCCGATAGCTTACAGAAAATATGAAGGGAACGAAATCCCCTCAGAATTTGATGAGATAGCCAAGAAATATCTGTATGATCTTGTTTTTGTCTTGAAACCGCTCGATACACATGAGCCAAACCCAGAACATGATCACCTGATCAAGACACCAGAGGATGCTCAGAGATGGTTTGACCATATCCTAGAAACTTTGAACGAATATGGTTACGCCCCAATTATCATCGACAATCTTCCTGTTGAAGAGAGGATAGAATTCATACTTGACCAGGTTAAAAAATCTACTTAACCTTAGCAACGCTCTCTTTCAAACGGTCTCTCCCCCGTCCAGCACGCTTATATTTAATCCCCAACACCAACAACACAATACCCACAACCAAAGCAATAATCCAGCCCCACACACTTCCCCCTTTCTTCTCCTCAACAGCAGCACAACTACTCAGACAACACGACCCATCCAAACTCGAAGCGATCTCTCCAGAACACGATTCCCCTGCCCCACACACTTCCCCCTCTAACTCTTCACAAGTAAACAGTCCTCCGCCGCCAAGATCATCCGCCTCTTCCTCCAACTCAGTAAACGTAATCGCAAACTCCAACTCTTGAACAACATCACCAGCTTCCAACCGAATGACCTCAGTAAATCCTTCATCAGCAAATCCGATCAGCTTCACTTCCAGAGGATACGTCTCGCCAGCTTCAAGTCGATCCGGCAAGTCATCAATTTCAAAGATATCTCCATTGTAAATCCAGTGCAACTCATCAAGATCTTCCCCACCCTCATACGATACCACCAAGGGATAAAGCACTGAAATATCTCCACTCTCGGGAATCAACACCGATCGCTCAATCCGTCTCGGCAAGAACGAGATCTCCCGAACAACAACAGGCTCATCACGACCTTGAACAACTCCCCCACCTCTCAGAAAAGCAGGCACAGCATACTGTCCGACCTGAATCACCCGTTCCTCCTGATCAACATGTTTCAACGAAAGCGTAATCGTATTTGCTCCAGGTTCTAAAACATATTCCAATTCCTCAGGAAAATCGACCGTAATCGTCTGCTCCTCATCCACATAAGAAATCACCTCAAAGGTAACTTCATCGGTCGCATCCACCGCTCCGGGCTTCACCGCATACGCTGTTTTATTCAGACCGACAGAAAAATTAGCAGATAAATCGACGACAGCAGGAACACCTCCCTCACTCACCACAATATCAGAGAATAAAACAGAATACTCCTCTTCATTTAGCGGCGCCAAAGCCCACACATGCCAGCTGCCTCCCAGGTTCACCACCTCAAACTCCAGCGGCACGAGGACGTGCCCTCGCTTGAACCCTATGTCCTCACGATCAATCTGCTCAAGAACTTTCCCTGCAACAGAAATCAAAATCGTCTCTCCCTGATCATACTCTTGATCCAACGAAAGCGAAGCCGCAGAAGCGGCGCTAACAAATAAAACCAACATCATGAAACCAACAAAAGTCCTCATCTCGATAAAACAGCGTAAAGCTATATAAACTTACTTCTCCTCAACACAGAATGGCAGAATTTAATCCAACAGATCTCCTCAACCCAAACGACCTCGCCTCTTCCTTCTGGCAAAACGCACCTCCAGAACTTCTGACCAAATGGATCTCACTCTTAGACATAGGAAAAATAGCAGGGATCGTCATCATCGCCTACTTCATCATCCTCATCATCGC